>CAMLPZ010000308.1 GCA_946482045.1 uncultured Asticcacaulis sp. | reverse complement strand
GCCTTCGGCACAGGGAGGAGCGAACGCGCTCTGTATCTCCTCCCTGTCGCGTAGCGATGGGGAGGAGGACCGCGCCGTGAAACGGCGGGGTGGTGGGGTTTCTTCCTTTCCTAACACCTGCGACAAAGCCTCGCGTCAAGCCTTTTGCATTGAACGATGACGTGAAAATGGTAGGACACCGTCATGACCATCAAACTGAAAATCGGTACACGCGGCTCGAAACTGGCTCTCACCCAATGTGGCTGGGTCCAGCGCCAGATCGTCGCCGCCATGGGCGATGACCTAGCCAGCGCCGACGCGATCGCGCCATTGACCGTTATTACCACGACCGGCGACCGCATCCAGGACCGCCGCCTGATCGAAGCCGGCGGCAAAGCGTTGTTCACCAAGGAAATCGAAGAGGCCCTGCTGCGTGGAGATGTCGACGTCGCTGTCCACTCGCTCAAGGACGTGCCGGCGCACGAAGTTCCGGGCCTCAGCATCTGTGTCATTCCGGTGCGCGAAGACCCGCGCGATGCCTTCCTGAGCCCAAACTTCGCCAGCCTGGACGATCTGCCGAAGGGCGCGAGACTGGGCACGGCGTCGATGCGCCGTCAGGCCCAGGCCCTGAGCTGCCGGCCGGATCTTGAGGTCGTCATGGTGCGCGGCAATGTCGATACGCGCCTCAACAAGCTGAAGGCGGGTAAGTGCGATGCCCTGCTGCTGGCGGCCGCTGGACTGAACCGCCTGGGTCTGAGCCACGAAATCCGCAGCTATATCGACGCGGACGCTTACGCCCATGCGCCAGGACAAGGTGCGCTGGCCATTCAATGCCGCACCGAGGATGTCGGTCAGGACTGGATGAAGCGCCTGCATCACGAAGAGACCTCTATCGCCATTCAGGCCGAACGCGGCGCCCTGGAAGCGCTCGAAGCCTCTTGCCGCACAGCGGTGGGCGCCACAGGCAAGGTCACCGACGGCACGCTGTCCCTGTTCGTCGAAGCTCTGAGCGCCGACGGTCAGAAACGCTGGCAGCGCCGCGAGACGCTTTCAAACGTCACGCCGCTTTCCGCCCGCGAACTGGGCCTGCATCTCGGTTACGAGATCAAGGCCGAAGCCGGGCCGGACCTGATCGTTGCTTAGGCAGCAAGAAGCCCCACCACCCCGACGCCAAGGCGTCGCGGTCCCCCTCCCCAGCAAGCTGGGGAGGTACAAAAATCTTATACCTCCCCAGCTTGCTGGGGAGGGGGACCATGAGCGGTGCGAATGGTGGTGGGGGCCTTCGCCTGCATGAAAAAGGTCATCTGGATCACCCGCACCCACGGTGAAACAACTGCTTCCGCCATCGAAGCGCTCGGCTACGAAGCCGTTCTGGCTCCGCTCCTCGCCGTACAGCCGATCGATGCCGACCTGAACGTCGCCTACGACGCCGTCATCTTCACCAGCCGCAACGGCGTATCCGCCTTTTGCCGCCTATCAGATCGGCGCGATCTCTCCGCCTGGTGCGTCGGCGACGCCACCGCCGTCGCCGCTAGAACCCATGGCTTCACCAAGGTGATCAGCGCAGGCGGCGGCGCCCCTGCCCTGTTCGAAAAGCTCAAATCCAAAGCGCTGTTCACCACACACTTTCTCTACGCTGCCCCAAGCGAACCTTCAGCGCCTATCAGCGCCTGGATGCGGGCCGAAGGCTTCACCGTCCAACAGGTCGCCGTATACCAAACCGTCGCCATCCCCCCCGCCCTGTCCGACGCCGATCTCAGCCGCATCACCCATATCCTGATCCATTCGGCGCGCGGTGGTCAGGCCTTGGCTTCACATCTCATTAGCCGTAAGTTTGCCTTCACCAATTCATGCTTTATCTGTATTTCTGAAAAGGCATGGCAGGGGTTCGCGGGCGCCATCGAAGCGCAGGATGCAAATCTGCTCACGGGGGTTAGACGACGGATTTCTCCGTTACCAGACGAGCCTTCCATGTTAAAACTGATCGACAGGGACGTTCCTTAAGCGTCCCAATGGGATGCCAGAACATGACCGAGCCGCTGCAAACAGCCGCATCAGATACCTATTCCGAAAGTGGCCTGACCGCTTCGGACATGTCCTACGGCAAGCCGCAGCCCAGCCCGACAGCCGCCGCGACGCGTATGTTCATCCTGTTCGCCATTCCGTTGGCGCTGATGTTCATTATCCTGGTCGCCGCTTTTGCCTGGAAGCTCAACCAGACCAAGACCGTCGCGCAGGCGCCTGTCGTGGCCGCGGCGTCCAGCAAGGACGCCCAGATCGCCCAGTTGCAAAGCCAGATCATCGCCCTGCAAAGCCGCCTGAACACGCCGGCCGCGACACCCGAAACCGCAGTACCGCTCGCCACAACGCCGGTTCCGACCTATGCCGACCCGGTCCTGCTGACCCAGTTGTCGCAGCGCCTTGACCGTCTCGAGGCCAATCAGCGTGCGCTCGCCCGCGCCGCCGCCGCCGCCAATGCGGCCGCGGCGCTTCAGCTCAAGGCACATTCGTCCGAGCCCTTCCTGAACGAACTGGCCGCCGTCGAGCCTGCCTTCGATGACCCGGCTCTTACCGCTCCTCTGCGCGCCGTCGCCGAGCGCGGCGTGGCATCCGAAACCCAACTGGCCATCGAATTCCCGCAGGCCGCCGCCAAGGCCAATATCGCCGCCAAGGCCGCCACGGGCGATGGCGGCCTGCTCGACCGCGCCATGGATGCCTTGAGCTCGCTGATCTCGGTGCGCCGCACCGACAATCTCAACGGCAAGGGCGTCGGCGACATTCTGGTTCGCGCCGAAACCCGCCTGAACCAGGGCGACCTGAAAGGCGCGCTGGCCTATCTCGACACCCTGCCGCCTGAGGGGCAGAAGGCGCTGAAACCCTGGCTGGAAAAGGCCCGCGCCCGCGCCCTGGTCGACGGCACGACGCTGCGCCTGACGCAGCTGACCCTGCAAAAGCTGGCCCAGATCAACAATCACGACGTCAGCGATAGCGGAGCCGCTCAGTGATCCGCTCCCTGCTCATCCTGCTCGGCATTACCATCCTGGTCGCAATCAGCATCGGGGCGTTCGGCAATACCGGCGCGGCCAGCCTGGTCTGGCTCAACTACCGCATCGACACGACGGCGACCACGGCCGTCAGCATCGTCGGCATCCTGGCCTTCTGTGCCGTTTGCTTCTGGAATCTGGCGCTTTGGCTGGCGCGCTCGCCGCAACGGGCCGAACGCGCCCGCGCCGAATCGCGCCGCCGCCAGGGCGACGACGTCCTGACCCGCGGTTTCTTAAGCGTCGCTGCCGGTGACGGCAATGAAGCGCGCCGCAATGCAGTGAAGGCGCTCGACCTTTGTGACAACGTAGCACTCGTCCGCATCCTGACCGCCATGGCCGCCGAAACCTCGGGCGACGTCACCGCCACCCGCGCCGCCTATACCGCCATGCTGAGCGTGCCCGAACTAAAGCTGGCAGGCCTCAAGGGCCTCATGCAACTGGCGCAAAGCCAGGGCGACAAGGCCGAAGCCGTCAAGCTGGCGACCGAAGCCTACAGCCAGCCCAAGCCCGCCATGTGGGCGTTCGAGACCTTGTTCGAAGCGCGCCTGGAAGCCGGCGAATGGTCCGAAGCCCTGGCCCTGATCGATGGCGCCCTTACGCGTAAATTGATCTCGCCAATCTTCTCCGAACGCGCCAAGGCGTCGCTGATGGCCGCCTCGGCCGCCGGGATCGAAGCTTCGGACGAAACACAGGCGCTCGACTACGCTGTCCGTGCCGCCAAGCTGCAACCGCAGTTCACCCCGGCGGCTGTCATCGCCGCGCGCCTTTTGTGCAAGGCCAACAAGCTCGGCCGCGCCGAAGACGTGCTGGAAGCCGCATGGGCCGCCAGCCCGCACCCCGCCCTGTGGCTCAGCTATCGCGACCTGGTGTCGGACGAAACACCGCGCGAACGCGCGCGCCGCCTGCAGGGCCTGATCGACCGCAACCCGAAACACCGCGAAAGCCGCATTCTCCAGGTCGAACGCGCGCTTTTGACCGGCATCCGCCAGGACATCGCCGATGCCGTCAAGGCACTGGAAAACGACAGCACGCCCGACAGCCTGACCAAGCGCGGCTGCGCCGTGCTGGCGCGTGGCGCCTCGGCGCTTCAGGATATGGACACGGCGCGCGCCTGGGCGGCCAAGGCCACTATGGCCAAGTCCGATCCGGAATGGTCGGATATCGACGCCGAAGGCCGCGCCTTCGAATACGGCGCCGCCGACTGGTCGAACCTGATCCTGACCTTTGCCGGCAAGGCGACCCTGGTCCATCCGCGCCATGAACGCGGTGAAAAGGGCCTGCCGGAAATGCCCGACCTGCCGTCGCGCTACGTGCCATCCATGCCGTTCATCAAGGCGGCGCAAAGGCGCTCCGGCCCTGTGCCGGTGCCGGACGATCCCGGCGGTTTCGACGCGGCCATTACTGGCCAGGACCTGGATGAGGCCGAAGCCGTCAAGGCCAAGCCGGCACGCAAGGCGCGCGCGCCAAAGGCTGTGAAATAATATCGATCGGCCCTTGGCAAGGCGTACGCAGTTGTGTAAAGACACGCCCCTGTCCGCGAGCCACTTTTAGGCCTTCGCGTATTTCCGGGCCGCTTTAGCTCAGCCGGTAGAGCACCTCATTCGTAATGAGGGGGTCAGGTGTTCGAGTCACCTAAGCGGCACCATCACCTTGTTCGCCGAAGT
>CAMLPZ010000307.1 GCA_946482045.1 uncultured Asticcacaulis sp. | reverse complement strand
GCAGGTCACGGCCAACACGGCGCAGGCGATCAGCGCGATCATTCCATAGCGGCCAAAGGCGCTTTGCGCGTCGCCACCGCCGCCTGAACGTTTGGCCACGGCCTGATCGACGAGACCGGGCAGGACCTGGTCGAGATATTGCGGCAGCAGACTGTCCACCTGCTGGCGCGTGTCGCGGCTGACCCGTTCGGCAATGCTGTCCGCCAGTGACGGCATCCCGCCCGCCGGCGTCTTAGTCGCCGCGCCATCGATGAGAAAATGCAGAAAGCCCTGCGCCAGTTCCCGCTTCTGGGCTTCTTCCTCATTAGAAAACATGGTCTTCCGTCTCCCGATAGCTATTCTCGTCCCCGCCGGATCCAATCCCTGCAGGCCAGCTCGTCCAATCGCGCGCTGTTTACGCCGCGCATGGTCAGCGACGCAAAGGCCGCCAGCCCGCCGATGGTATCCGTCTCATAGGGGTATCCGAAATAACGCATCGCAGCCAGGCAAAGTTCCGCGTCCCGGTTGCCGTCTTCGGAGGCGGCGTTGACGAGCGCGACGGCTTCGTCCTGGGTCATCGAGGGCACGTGGCCGGCGAAATAGAGTTCGGCCGCCTTGAACTTGGCGTCGGCGCTGCCTAAGGTCCCGGCGCGCTTGTATGCGGAGGCGGCCGCCTCATATTGTCCCGCCCCGGCATCGCTGTCGCCGCGCCGGACATACAGGTCCAGCAGCCGGTCATTCGTATTCACGCCGTATTTTTTTGCGACTTCAAAGCGGTTGATGGCGCTGATCATGGCGATCTTCTGCGGCGAACTGGAAGCGCCTGGCGACAAGCGTTGCACCTCTTCGTTATCGAAGCTTTCCTGCCGGCTCCAGGTGTCGAAGATCTGGCCGATCTGGTAGTTGGCGTCGGCGTAGACGGTCCGGTTCGCCTTGATGAAGTTGGTGTCCGGCTTCTTCAGGACGCCGGCGGCCGGCGCATAGTGGTCGTGCCGCTCCGCAAGGCTCAGGCGTTTGTCCAGCTTGGCGATCTTGTAATTGGCGACCTTGCCCGGATTGCTGGTGCGGTCATCGGCGGCCATGCGGTAATAGTCGAGCGCCGTCTTGCCTGAGCCGCAGGCGTCCTTCTTCTCGCAGAGCACGCCCAGATTATAAGCAACCCAGCTGTGATCCGGCGATTGCGTGTCGGGAATCTTGTCGAGCGCCTTGCTGCACAGGGCCTGAGCATCACGGGCGGACTGCCCGATAGCCGTGCGGCAGCGCTCGACGGCCTCGCGCGCCTCCCGCGTCCGGCGCTCCATTGACGCCTGTTTCCAACTGTCCAGTCCGACCGTCAAAGCCATGATGCTCAAAGGTATCGCGACGACTGTTGCGGCGACGATGACGATGATCGGGATGCGCCGCGTCCTGGCCGGCTGTGGCTGCGGCGGGGCAGGCTGGACAGGGGCAGGCGCGGGCGTTGGCGGTGTCACCGAAACCGGCGGCTTGAAACTGTCAAACCACGAAGCCAGGGCTTCTGCCCGGGCCTTGCGTGACAGGGTAAGGCCGGTGCGCACCGGCGCCGGTGCCTGCCCAAGGTCGGTGCTTAAATCTTGTGTGCGGATATCGGCCGGGTCACGCCCTGAAACCATGCGCAGCATCAGGGCGCTGGCGGCGAATACATCGGCCTCATGGCCTATGGGTGCGCGCTTCTTTGCATCAAACACTTCCGGTGCGGCATAGCCTGTTGGTCCGGCCAGGTCCGACTGTCCGGCCACGTCTATGAGATCACGGTAATCGGGCGCGCACCCCGCGAAGACGACCTTGCCGTTTTGATGAAAGACCATGTCCGGGCAGATGGTGCCGAGGACCAGGCCGCTGTCCACCACAGACTTCAGCGCCGATGCGAGTAGGAAACTGCGATCACCTGTCTCGTCCACCAGTCGCTTGCCGGCGGGCTCGGTGACAACCCAGTTGCCCTTTTCGGCGATCACGACCAGCAAATGCGGATGCGCGCTGCGCATGGCCGACTGATAATCATCTCGGGCCTGGGCGTATGCAGCGTCAAACCGCGCGTCCGCGGGAACGATACTGCCGCCCTTGGTGCGGCGGACCAGCCCTTGCGGGGCAAATTCGTGCACCAGCACGGGCCGCCCATCGTACGTGCCGTCGTACAGAAACCGATCGAACAGCCGCGCGCGTTCCGCCGTCAGCCGAAGCTTGCCTTCGAGCGCTGAAACGAGATCCAGAGGATGGAACGGGCACTGGGTCATCTTGACTAGACCTATCTGGAATAAGTCTTTTTAAAGTCGTATACCAACTCGTGAAGCCTTCACAGGAAGCAGACTACCCACCCTACCCAGAGGGACGCGCTTTGCAAGGCGCGAATGAACGTAGTTCAAGCACGGTGGCGGAAGTAAGTCAATTTGATTGCTGGGCGCTTTCTGGATGTAATTGGCAGGCGATGGTCCGTATTAGGCGCAGCTAACTTGCCTCTGCTGTTTGGAGAGGCGGGCCGCGAAAATCTGACCGGCGGCTCCGGTGACGACCCGTATTCTAAGCCCCCTGAAGACCGGCATAGCTAGCCGTGGTTGAGTGGGGCGAGGCTAGCCGATTGCCGAAAGTCTGTATGCCGCAGATATCGCGTGCAAGGCACGGGCACTTGCACGATCGGCACTTAAGTGTTTCAAATGTAAAAATTGCGCCGCTTGGCGTTTTAGATTGTCGGAAACCTGATGCGCCGTACCCACGGAATGAGTCTCACCTTTGGCCTGCTTGAAACCTTGGGCCAGTCGATCGTCGCGGGTGAATTCGACAATTCGCCGTTTCCGACCGAAGCCGAGCTGGCGGTGAAATATTCGGCCAGCCGGACGGTCGCGCGCGAAGCCGTAAAAATGCTGGCGGCCAAGGGGCTTCTGACCTCGCGACCGCGCCAGGGAACGCGGGTGGAACCCGTGGCGCATTGGAACCTGCTTGATCCCGATGTCACGCGTTGGATGATGGAGCGTCCATTCAGTTCCAAGGTCTATCGCGATTACACCGAGGTCCGGCTGGCTATCGAGCCGATCGCAGCGTCGCTGGCGGCTAAGCGGGCATCCCAGGCGGACTTACGCACTATCCGCAGCGCGCTCCAGACCATGGAGGACCAGGCGCCGCACCACGACCTGGCCTTGCTGGCTGACATCGACTTCCACGTCGCGATATTGAAGGCGTCGGGCAACCCGTTCCTGATTCAGCTCAAGGAATTGATCCACACGGCGCTGACCATTTCGATCGGCCTGACCAACCGGATCGCCGGCCATACTGCCGATATCGGCGACCACGCCGCCGTGCTGATGGCGATCGAACGTGGCGACAGCGAAGCGGCGGAAAACGCCATGCGGCATCTTATTTCCGAAGCTCTGGAATTCATCGATTCGATGGAGGACTGAGGCGCGCCGGGGAGGGCAAGAAGACGGCATGTCCGCCTGTCCTGCACGAATACGTGTCCACATGCGTCTTGTCTGCGCGTGTGCTAGCGCTATCATGCGCCGAAAGAACATATGGAGGGAATGATGAGCCAATTCGATATCAGCCGGCGCGGGCTACTCATGGCCGCTGGCGCCATGCCTTTTGTGGGATCGGCCTGTGCCGCTACGTCTTCAGGCACGCAGGCGCGCTGGGCCATGGTGGGCCTGGGCTCCTTCGCCATCGACCAGATCATGCCGACTTTCGCGCATACGAAGCATTCGAAAATGACTGCCTTCGTCTCAGGAACGCCCGCCAAGTTGAAGGAGCAGGGCGCTAAGTACGGCGTAACCCAACATTACAGTTACGATAATTTCGATGATATCGCCAAGAACGACGATATCGATTGCGTTTACATACTGCTGCCCCCGGGCCTGCATGCCGAATATACCATCCGCGCGCTCAAAGCCGGCAAGCACGTCCTGTGCGAAAAGCCGATGGCGTCCACGGCCGCCGAATGCGAGGCGATGGTCGCCGCGGCCAAGACGGCCAACCGCCAGCTGGGCGTCGGCTACCGCGTGCATTTCGAGCCCAACAATGTCGAGGCCTTGAAGCGTTTCAAAGCCGGCGAGGTCGGCGCGCTGAAGCATATCAGCGGCAAGGCCGGATTTGAGATCAATCCGCAGTACGGGCCGCACAAATGGCGCCTGGACAAGGAGATCGGGGGAGGGGGCTCGATGTACGACATCGGCATCTATGCCCTGAACGGCGGCCTGATGTTCGTCGATGAGGCGCCTCAGAGCGTGTCGGCCGTCTATACCTACGACAAGAACGACCCGCGCTTTGCCGAGGTCGAAGGCGGCATCGACTGGAAGATCGGCTTTGCCTCGGGCCTCGAGGTCAAGGGCCAGTCCTTCTATACGGGCGCATACGTGACGCGCCAGGAAGTGAACGGGGCAGGGGGCCGGATCGTGCTTGACCCCGCGTCATCTTATGATGGCGTCAAGGCCAGCCTCCAGAAGGCCGGGGGCGCGTCCCAGGCGATATCGGCAGGCGACTCGCGCCAGCAGTTCGTCGCCCAGATCGACGGCTTCTCACTGGCGGCGCTTGGCAACACACCGCACCGGACGCCGGGCGAGATGGGCTGGCGCGACCTGCGGCTGATCGAAGCCATGTACCGCAGCGCCGACAACGGCGGCCAGGTGGTGAAGGTTTAGTTTCTCGAACTGTAGCCGGCAACGCCGAGGACCGTTCATATTTCAAGGGTTGCTTAATGCAGGGCGGGC
>CAMLPZ010000306.1 GCA_946482045.1 uncultured Asticcacaulis sp. | reverse complement strand
CGCTGGGAAATGGTATAGCCATCGTCGATCGGACGCAGTTCGGCGGCCAGCACGGGAGTTGCTGCTAACAGCGTGGCGGCAAAAGCGATGCATATTTTCATAACCCGGCTCCGACTTAAGTCCCCTCTCCCCGGCCTCGCCGGCAGGCAAGCGGGGAGAGGGTTAGGGTGAGGGCAAACGGACGGTGCGGCGAACTCATGGCATCTAAAGGCCCCTCACCCGATCGCCTTCGCCATGCTCGGCTCTCGTCCTCTCCCCGCAAGCAGGGAGAGGAGAGGAGAAGAGAAGAATTAGCGTCTCCTCCCAACCTCTCCCGTGAAACGGGGAGAGGTGAAACGGAGTCAGTACTTGTACCTTACCCCCACAACCCACTGGCTGCCGGTATGGGTGTATTCGCGTGTCAGGTCCATCACGCCCGTGTCGCCGGTGCCGTAGATGCGCTCGACTTCATCGGTGATGTTAATCCCCTCCAGCGTCAGGGTCAGGTTGTCATTGATCTTGTAGAAGGACGCAAAGTCGACATGGGTCGGTCCGTATTTGCGTTCCTGGATGTGGCCATTGCCGCCGGGCTCGCTGATCAGATAGTCGTCGCGCTTGTTGACCGAGACCCGCGCCCCCAGTTGCTCGGTGTCATAATAGAGCGTGAAGTTGTACGAGTTCGGCGACAGGCCGGTCGAATCCTTCGCTTCGACATGCGTATAGTTCGACGCAATCCCAAGGTTCGACCACACACCCGGCAGGAAGGTCAGGGGCTGGTTGTAGGTCAGTTCGAAGCCCTTGACGCTGTTGCCGTCGTCGCTGTTCACCGGAATGGTAAAGGTATAGGGCACCGTGGCGGGATCGGCGTTGTACGACACGTCGTACTGCGGGTCGGCATAGATGGCCGGCCAGAAGGACGGATCGATCATCTGCGTCACCACGTCGGTCTTCAGCGACCGCACGATGTCCTTGTTGAACACCGCCAGCGACAGCAGGCCTTCCTTGCCGAAGTACCATTCGACGCTGAGGTCGGTGTCATTCGACTCATAGGGCTTGAGCGACGGATTGCCGACATTGCCGACCGTCCGCGTCGTATAACCGAACACCGGCCCGGCGATGTTCAGCGTGCTCAGCCCCGGACGCGTCATGCTGCGGCCATAGGCGGCACGCACCACCAGGTCGGAGCGTACGTCCAGCGCCAGATTGATCGACGGCAGGTAGTTGTCGTACGACACCTTGGTTTCAACCGGTGTGCCGCTGATGACCGCCGCCGAAGTCACATTGGTGCGGACGAAGCGCAGGCCGGTATTGGTGCGCAGGCGCATCCCCGCCAGGTCGTATTCGCCGTTCATCTCGGCATAGGCGCCGATCGTCTCTTCGCCGACCTTCCAGCCGGCGCCGATATTGTCGGCGTAGCCAGGCGCGACAATCCCCGCCGCCGCGATGGCGTCGAAATCGGCGACGCGGAACTTTTGCAACGTGCCGTCCAGCCCCTTGCCGAAGTTTTCGATCGGGAAGGCCATCGTATAGGCCGACGGATCGAAGCTTGGGGCCGCCCCCTGCCCTTCGGAATATTGCACCGTGCGGTCGTTATAGCTGAAGCCCGCGCGAATATCGAAGCCGTCGGCCGCGTAGACCGCGTCGAACTTCGACGTCAGGTTTTCTTTTTTGACCTTGTTGATGCGATTGGCCGCCGTCAGCGCGTTGACGTAGTTGGACGCCAGGTTCGGATCGTAGCTGCCGAAGGAGACTTCCGGGATATATTCGTTGTCGCGATAGTCATACGAATAGGCGTGCGGCACCGAGCGGTAGTAGAAGCGCAGTTCCGTGCGGTCGGCGTCATCCACCGCCTGGCCGATCATGGCATCGAGCGCGAGGCGATCCGTGACTTGGAACTTGCCCGACAGGACGACCTGATCAAAGGCCGACTTCGATTCCTGGTGGCGGCTTTCGTACCAAGAGGTCACATCGTTAAAGCTGGCGGCGACCAGCGTCTTGCCATCGGCGCCAACGACAAATGACACCGGCGTCTGGCCGGTATAGTTTCCGGCCGTGCCGTGGGTCAGCAGCCACTCCATCGAATTATAGCTGAAGCGGTCATTTGTCAGTTCCGAATGCAGCAGGTCGAGCGTGATGACGGCATTGTCCGACGGCTTGTATTGGAACGATCCCGTCAGGCCGACCCGCTTCTGGTCGTTGCCGAAGAAGTCGGCGCGCGGCAGGCGCGGCGCCCACAGGCAGTCGAGCGGATCGGTGGCGCCGCAGGCATTCGACGGCGTGCCGGTGACGGTCGGATTGGTGTCCGCCCACGAATCGCCATTGGCAAAGGGCGAGGTCCAGCGGACGCTGGAATAGCCTTCCTGATGGACGGTGCGGTTGGACACCGCCGCCGAGAACAGCGCGCCCAGCTTTCCGTCCAGGAACTTCTTGCTGACCAGAACGGCGAAACGCGGATCGGCCTTTTCGGTCAGCGAATTGTAATTGGCCTGGGCCGACGCGGTCAGGGTAAAGTCATCGCGGAAGTCGAACGGACGCGCCGAATAGAGCCCAACCGTGCCGGCGATGCCGCCCTCTTCGGTTGAGGCCTTCTGCGTCTTTTCGATGTCGATGCGGTTGAACAGTTCCGACGCGAACAGATGGAAGTCAAAGGCGCGGCCGGCATTCAGCGTCACGCCGCCGGTGTCCAGACCGTCGGAGCTGGCCGGAACCTCCATGCCGTTCAGCGTCGTGCGCGTGAAATCAGGCCCGAAGCCGCGCAGGGTAATGTTGCGCCCCTCGCCACCTTCGCGCGTCATGGCGACGCCCGGCACGCGCTGGATGGATTCGGCCAGGTTCAGGTCCGGCATCTTGCCGATATCCTCGGCGACGATGCTTTCGATGGTGTTGGCGGCCCTGCGCTTGAGGCTGCGCGCCTTGTTGAGCGAGCCGCGGATACCCGTGACCACGACCTCTTCGGACTCGACCGCTTCCGGCGCCACGGCGACTTCATCCGCCGCCACAGCGGCGCTGGCCGGGATATATTGCGCGGTCTGCGCCCCCTGCGCCGCAGCCAGGACGACGACGCCGTTCGATTGTGTCACCGGTGTCATATTCGTGCCGTTCAACAGGCGCGACAGGCCTTCGCGCACCGGCATGGTGCCCTGCACCGCCGAGGTGCGCTGGCCCGCGACCAACTTTTCCGGCGCGACCAGTTGCAGGTCGGCCTGGTCGGCGAACTGCTGTATCCCCTTCTGGGCAGCCTGGGCCGGGACATTGAAAGTCTTGACCTGAGCCTGCGCAAAGGTGGGCATGGCGGAGACCATCAGCAGGGTGGTTCCTGCCAACAAAAGATGTCCGGAAAGCATGCGTGCGTTCGACATGAAGTTCCTCCTGTTTTGTGCTGGCGCTTTTTTGGGCGCCTTATTATCGAGGGCGTTATTCGCCTCTCTTAGTGTTGGATGCCTGAGCCTCCGGCTTCCGTAGACGGATCATTAATTTTTTTGACGCCGATGTAGATTGTCGTGCCTGTGCGCGTCACTTCGGCGTCGAAGGCCTGCGCCACGGCGTTGGAAAAGCCTTCGGGATCGTCGGTTGAAAACCGGCCGAACAGGCGCTCGCCCCCCAGTTCCGCATCCTTGATGACGATCTGCGTCCGGTTATAGCGGTTATAATCGGAGGCCACGTCCGCCAGGGTCTTCCCAGCCAGGGCGATCTTGCCCTCACGCCATGCCAGCGCATTATCTACGACTTCGGGGGCGTGATCGATCGCCACTTCGGCCGCGCCGATGAAGGTGCGATCGCCGGCCTTGAGGACCACAGCCGGGCGGCCGGCGCCATCGCGCCACGCCTTGACCGTACCTTCGGTGACCAGGACCTCGGCGCCATTGTCGCGGCGGCGGACGGAAAAGGCCGTGCCGACCGCCTGGACGCGCGCATCCCCGGCCGCCACCACAAACGGCCTGTCCGGGTTTTTGGCGACCTTGAACCAGACCTCGCCCGCGACGAGTTCGACAGTGCGCTGCTTTTCTGTCATGGCGACGCGGATGGTGCTTTGGGTGTTAATGGCGGCAATCGAACCGTCGCTCATCGGCAGCCGGCGGATCTCGCCCGTGCCCGTGGTCGTTTCCTCACCGCGCAGGGCGACGAACAGCCCCGCCCCGCAAGCCGCCATCAGGCCCGCCGCGATCCCGCCGCCAGCCAGCATCTTGCGGCGGGAAATGCTGCCAACCGGAACGCCTTGCCAGCCGTGCGACGGTCCCAGGGCCTTGGCGCGCGACAATGACAGCCACCCCGCCTGGGCGCGTAGCAGCGCCCCGCGCCGGCGCGGATCCCCGCCCAGCCACGCACTGAGCGCCGCTTCATCCTCGGGGCTCAAGGGACGATCCTTGACGGCCCACAGGCTGGCGGCCACTTCGATCTGTTCACTGGTTTCGGGCGACGTCACGCTTCAACTCCTTTTGCGGCCTTTGCCCCTGGTCTTCCGAGGTCATGGACCGCATGATCAGCCGCAGCCCCTTTGCGGCTTCATTTTCAACCGTGGTTTCGCTCAGGCCCAGCACCCTGGCGATTTCCTTTTGCGGCAGCCCCTGCACTTTCCGCATCTCGAACACCTGACGGCAGCGCGACGGCAGCGCCGCGATCAGCCGCATGACGCGCTTGAGCTCATAACGCGCCGCCGCTTCGCGCTCCGGCGACGGCGCCTCGCTCATGACATCGAGGCGATCGATCTCGTCGACGCTTTCGATGCGGACGAT
>CAMLPZ010000305.1 GCA_946482045.1 uncultured Asticcacaulis sp. | reverse complement strand
CGATCTCCGCAAGTATCGCTTGCAGCTTTCGCGGATCGGCGGGTTTGACCAGGTGGTGATCGAAGCCGGCCGCTTTGGACTCCTCGAGGTCACTGGCCTGGCCGTAGCCGGTGAGCGCGATAAGCGTCGCCACCGCGCAGTCCGGCATTGCCCTTAAGCGCCGCGCCAGTTCATAGCCCGTCATATCCGGCAAACCGATATCGAGGATAAAGACATCCGGCCGGAATTCGGGCGCCGCGTCCAAAGCCGCGCGGGCATGACCGCACACCGTTACCGCGTGACCGCCGGCTTCGAGCAGCATGGCCAGGGACTGCGCGGCGTCGATATTGTCATCGACCACGACGATGCGGTGCGCGGTGGTTTCGGCCGAAGACGACTGCACGGTGATATCCGGGGATGGCAGAGCTGCGTCGAGCGGCAGAACGACGGTGAAGGTCGTCCCCTGCCCCGCGCCGGCGCTCTTCGCCCCGACCGTGCCATGGTGCATCTCAACCAGGCTTTTGACCAAGGCCAGGCCTATGCCCAGCCCCCCTTGAGAACGGTCGAGCGTCCGCGCCCCTTGCGTGAACAGGTCGAACACAAAGGGCATCAGGTCGGGCGCGATGCCTTCGCCGGAGTCGCTGACCGTGACGACGGCCTTGCTGCCCCTGATCGCCACGTCCAGGCCGATTTCTCCGCCCGGAGGGGTATATTTGGCGGCGTTATTGAGCAGGTTCGACAGGATCTGCACCAGCCGCGTCCGGTCGCCGAGCACGCGCACGGGTTCGGCGTCCATGTGCGTGTTCAGGACATGGTTGCGCGCCTCGATCAGCGGCCGAACCTGTTCGATGGCGGTGACGGCCAGCGCCTTGAGATCCTGCGGCTGGCGGTCGAGCTGGACCAGACCGCGCGTCACACGCGACACGTCCATCAGGTCGTCGATCAGCTTGGTCATGTGGGCGACCTGGCGTGAGATGACCTCGGCGGTCTGACGCATGCGCGCCTCGTCGAACCTGGGCAGGCGCAAAAGATCGGCCGACATGGCGATCGGTGCCAGGGGGTTGCGCAGTTCGTGCGCCAGCATGGCCAGGAATTCGTCCTTGCGCCGGTTGCCATCGCGCAGCGCCTGTTCGGCGGTCTTGTGTGCGTCGATGTTGAGCACCGCCCCGATCAGACGCTGGGTGCCATCGCCGCCGTCGCGCTCGACCTTGGCCCATGTTGCCAGCCAGCGCACGCCGCCGCCCGGCAGCACGGCGCGGAACTCGAGCGAAAAGCCGCTGTTTTCAGCCAACGCGGTCTCGACGCTTCCCCACAGGATGGGCAGGTCGTCGGGGTGGATCAGGGATTGATAATTATCGACATTGAGCACGAAGGTATCGCGATCGACGCCATGAATGTCGTAGATGCGGTCGGACCAGATGATCTTGCCCGACGCGGTGTCCCATTCCCAGATACCGATGTCGCCGGCTTCGGTGGCCAGCCGCAACCTTTCTTCGGCGACACGCAGGTCTTTCTGGGCGGCGTGGATGCCGGAAATATCGGTGGCGGTGCCGAACCAGTGGCGGATCTGCCCCTGCGCGTCCTTCAAAGGCGCGATCAGGATAAGGAAGGGCCGGTAGATGTTGTCCCAGCCTTTCAGGTTCGCGGTGATGTGCATGCGCTCACCCGAGGCGATGGACCGCGTCCGCAGGGTCTGCACCCATTCGACCTCGTCCGGGTGGGCGGCGCGGCGCCAGCTGTAGCCGTCTTCGCTTTCAGGGTCGATACCGGTGTAGTCGTACCACTGACCATTGTACCACATCACCCGGCCGTCAGCTTCGGACATCCAGGCGGGCTGGGGGATGCTGTCGGCCAGCTGGCGCAGCCGGTCTTCACTGTAACGCAGCGCCGCTTCGGATTCGATCTGGACGGTGACGTCCTCGTGGATCAGCATGACTTCGTAGACCGCGCCCTGATCGTCGCGGATCGGATGTGCCGAGGCCTTCACCCAGCGCGGCCGCCCTGGCAGGCCGATGTCGGCGGGATCGTAACAGATGGCCGGTATCTGGACCGCCTCACCCGTGAAGGCGCGGCGCAGGTATGGCGTGATGCCTTTCTCTTCCAGTTGCGGGTCGGTAAGGACGTTATAACCGTCAAGCACTAACGCCTTCATGCGGTGGTCACCGTCCGCGTCCCACATAGCCTCCCAGGCCTGGTTGACGGCCAGCGTGCGGCCATCCCGCCCGAGAAGCTGAACGCTGAATGGCGCCTGTTCGAACAGGGTGCGAAAGCGGAGATTGTTGTCGGGCGACGTCGAACGCGGCTTACTTTCTGACGCCATTTCTACTTTACGCCCCATGAATGTCCTGAATCCGCGGACATTTTTATCCTTGGCCGAATCTAGCGCCATCCATTGACGCGTCAAGCTTATAAGGAAGCAATAAGCGCCGCGGCAACTACCGCGCCGATTGCGCGCCTGTTCAGCCATCTGTCCGGCACATTGCGCGCGGACGCCATCGTGCTATGCTTCACCGGGGGGATGATATGAAACGCCTTGCCGCCGCATTTGTTGGACTTGTTCTTTTTTGCGCCGTGCCGGCGCATGCCCTGAGTTTCAGCGACTATACGCCCGCCGAAATGCGCGACATGGAAGCGCAGGCAAGGGCCGGGGACGTCGCGGCCATGGTCGCCCTGGGCGAAGCGTATGCCTGGGGACGGGCGCCGGGTAATGGTACGGACCGCGCCTCGGCTGTTTACTGGTTCGGCAAGGCGGCCAATCTCGGCAATGCCGAAGCGCAATGGGCACTGGGTAATCTCTATGCCGACGACGAGCCGCGTGCCTTCCTGTGGTATCAACGCGCCGCCGAAAAGGGCGACGTCTTCGCGCAGGGCAGTCTGGCGGAAATCTACGAGAAATCAGTGACACGGGCCGACTATGGCAAGGGCTATTACTGGACGCTGAAGGCGGCGCTACAGGGCGACGAGCACGCTGTCATCAAGCTGCAGAGCCTCTACGTTTACAAGGACGAGGTCGCGACCTTCAATGCTGCGCTGGCGAGGCTGAGTGACGCTGCAGACGCCGGCGATCCCGACGCGCAATCGCGGCTGGCGACTGTACTGATGATGGGGCTGGCGGGTTATAAGGACGAAGCCCGCGCCAGGGCTCTGGCTGAAAAAGCAGCGGCGCAGAACAGTCCCGAAGGCCTGTATGCACTGTACTTTCTCCTGCCTGACGATGCGAAGGTGGAGCGCACCGTCGTGCTGCGAAGGGCAGCCGACCTGGGCCATGTGCCAGCGCAGCTTTTCTGGATACAGGATTATGAGACGCCGACGAACGTAGACCCGGCTCACGACCCAAATGAACGGCTGATATTCGACTGGCTGCTGGCAGCGGCGGAGAAAGGCTGGCCGAGGGCGCAGCTTTCGCTTGCGAACTACTACCGGCGCGGCACTTTCGTCGAGCAGGATGACGCCGAAGCGCTGAAATGGTGGCTGCTGGCGCAATACCTGCCGTATCACCGCAAAAATGTCTGGCTCGGAAGCGATCCCTGGAGCCTGCCCGTTGAAGAACCCTGGCAGGTCGAGGGGCACAGGCGCGCCGAGGCGTGGCTAAAGGCGCATCCGAAGCTCTACTGGCAAGTAGATGAGTGAAGCGCCCCTCTCACCTATGTTGCCAGATCAGCCCCATCACCGGAACCAATCCAGCTAAAATCGCGACGGTTAGCATCTTGACGACGCGGCAAAGGCTCGTGATCTTCTGGTCATTGAGCGCCTTGTACCTTCCCTTCCAGACAAAATCCGAAAGTGCGGCGATCATCGGCTGCGAACGATTTGGCCAGGCATTGGCACTTAGTACCTTCATGGCCTCGGGATGATCACGGCTAATCCGCACCCTGATGCGATCAAAGACAAAAAGATGGATGATGGCCATGCCCATTAGGGCGCCGAAAGCGAGAACGGCGAACAATCTATCCCCTCCTCACGCCGACAAATACCTGTTCGGCACATTGCGCACGGGTGCCGCCCTGCCATGCCTGCGGCGGTAGAGATAGCTGATGACGTCGTAGATCTGCTCCGGCCTGCGATGGAACTGTGGCAGCAGGCCCATTTGCGCGTAAGACAGCGGTGTGACGTCGAATAGGGTCGTTTCCCAGTCGAAGCCACGCCCCCAGGCGATGGCTTGGACGCGGATGTCGATGTTGGCGCCTTTATCGACCAGCAGTGCCAGCATCGGCCGGCAGTGATCGCCATTGCTGTTGACCGCGTGGAAGATGGGCGATTGGCCGCCCGTGCCGTCGTCCTGGAGGTCAGCCAGGTCATCGGCATTGGCGCCGGCGTCCAGGAGCAGACGCGCACAGTTGACGGAATTGTACTCGGCGCAGACGTGGAGCGCGCTGACGCCATTGAGGGAGGTATAGGCGCAGTCGAGATAGAAGCGGTGCTCCAGCACCTGGCGCAGACTGCCGGTCAGCGCCTCGGCGTCGTCAAGCAGCAGCGGCGTCAGTAATGGGTCTGGGCTTTTCGCGCCCGCGTCGATGAGGACGCGCAATGCTTCGGCAAAGTGCTTCGAGCGCGTATACATTTCATAGAGCCGCACGAAGGGCGTCTTGCCGCCGATGGGCGCGTTTGGGTCGGTCCCGTCCGCCAGCGCCTTGCGGATGGCGGCGACGTCATGGGTTTCGAAAGCGTCAATCAGCGCACTCATGGCTGAATGTCCGGCGCAAGGGCTGCCAAGGTGGCCGTTCGCAAGGTCAACATGGAAACTCCC
>CAMLPZ010000304.1 GCA_946482045.1 uncultured Asticcacaulis sp. | reverse complement strand
TTCAACATCAACAACATGGAACAGGGCCTGGCCATCATGGAGGCCGCCCGCAAGGTTCAGTCGCCGGTCATCATCCAGGCCTCGCGCGGTGCCCGCGCCTATTCCAACGACCTGATGCTCAAGCGCATGATCAACGCGCTGGTCGAGATCTATCCTGAAATACCGCTGTGCATGCACCAGGACCACGGCAACTCTGTCGCGACCTGCGCCTCGGCCATCCAGCACGGCTTTACCTCGGTTATGATGGACGGCTCGCTGAAAGCCGACGCCAAGACGCCCGCCGACTATGACTACAACGTCGGCGTAACCGCCAAGGTCGTCGAAATGGCCCATGCCTGCGGCGTCTCGGTCGAGGGCGAACTGGGGGTTCTCGGCAGCCTGGAGACGGGCATGGGTGAGGCCGAGGACGGCCACGGTGCCGAAGGTGTGCTTGACCACTCGCAACTGCTGACCGACCCGGACCAGGCGGTCGATTTCGTTGCCAAGACCAATGTCGACGCGCTCGCTATTGCGATGGGCACCAGCCACGGCGCCTATAAATTCACGCGCAAGCCGGATGGCGAAGTCCTGGCCATGAACGTCATCACCGAAATACATAAGCGCCTGCCCAACACCCACCTGGTCATGCACGGCTCGTCGTCCGTGCCGCAGGAATTGCAGGATCTAATCAACGAATACGGTGGCGAAATTCCCCAGACCTGGGGCGTGCCGGTCGAAGAGCTGCAAAAGGCCATCAAGATGGGTGTGCGCAAGATCAATATCGACACCGATCTGCGACTGGCCATCACCGCTGGCATCCGCAAGGTCTTCAAGGAACAGCCGTCGGTCTTCGACCCGCGCACCTATTTCAAGCCAGCCTACGCCATGATGCAGAAGGTCTGCGAGGACCGCTTCGAACAGTTCGGCGCCGCCGGCCAGGCTCCCAAGATCAAGCCGGTCGGCCTGACCGCCATGGCGCAGTTCTATGCCGCCGAAAACGTGAAAGCCTGATCTGGCAAGGGCGCGACGATTTCTGATCGCCGCGCCCACTCGCCTGTTACACGAAAAAAACGCGCGCGGCGCGCATAAACCTATCGAACCTTGATCTGGGGCGTCCTAAGACATCGCCGGCCGGACCTTTCCGGCAGATATTTCAGATAGGACATACCTAATGAAAACCGCGCTCATTGCCGCCTGCCTTGCCGGGGCCGCCTTCGCCCTGCCCGCCTTTGCCGATGACGCCCACAAGGGTGACATGGGACACAAGATGGGGATGATGGACACCAACAAGGATGGCATGATCAGCCACGACGAACACAAGGCCGCCATGGACAAGAAATTCGCCGGAGCCGACGCCAATAGTGATGGCATGCTGTCCGCAACCGAAATATCGGCGAAAAAGCTGGACATGAAGGACGCCAACAACGATGGCTCGGTGAGCCTCGACGAATTCAACGCCATGGGCGAGGAAAAATTCACTGCGGCCGATACGAACAAGGACAATACGCTGTCCAAGGACGAAATGATGGCCATGTGGAAGGCCCATCACTAATTCAATCCAGGGAAAGAAAGGCCGGTCTTATAGTCGGCCTTTCTCCTGATGCGTCGCGTCCTTGCGCACACCGGTTGGAAAGTGCTTAGACGAATCCCAGATTGGCCGTGCTGAAATTGCGCAGGTTCGGGAAGATGGTGTTGAGGTCGCTGTTGCCGACCCCGAACCACGCGCCCAGAGTCGCGGCGTACTGATCGACCGAAGTCGTCGGCACGAAGGCGCTGCCGACCATGTCGGGATTGTCAAAGCCGTTGATGTCCATGCCGACCGTCGGGAACTGGCCGTACATGTCCTGCCCCCGGACCGCGCCGCCCATGATCAGGTGGTGGCCGCCCCATGCGTGATCGGTGCCGTCGCCGTTGGTATTGAAGGTGCGGGAGAAATCGGACGCCGTAAAAGTCGTTACATTGGCGCGCATGTCGGCGCCGCCGATATTGGCCAGGACATCATCGAAATATTTCAGCGCCTGGGCCAGCTTGGCCAGGTTGTTTGGCTGATCGCGGTTCTGGCTGTCGTGGGTGTCGAACCCCCCCGCGCTGACCAGGAAAACCTGGCGCTTCAGGCCAAAGGTCGGCCCGGCAGCGATCATGCGCGCCACGGTCCGCAACTGCATGGCCAGGGCATTGGTCTCGGTCGTATTTTTCGTCGGGTTGGTATAGGCCGGCGGCGATGGAATATCGGTTACCACGGTCTGGCTGAACACGCTGTTAACCGTGCCGGCCGCTCCGATGGAACGGCCGGTGATCGCGGCGTGGTCGTTGGCGAAATCGCTCAAGGCGCCCGTGTCCATGATGATGTCCTTGAGCGCGGCGGGCGCGGACGTCGATCCAAACAGGTTACTTGCCGAGACACCGTTGACGGCTATGGCTGGCGTCGCTGCGGTGCTGAGCGGATACTGGATGACATTGCGTCCGGACAGGAAGACGGCGGTTCCGGTTGCCGTGATCGCTGTAAAGATGGTGTTGACACCATTCTGGCTGGCCAGGAGGTCCCCCATCTGACCGCCCCAGCCAAGACGCGCGCCCTCGGTCGCGCCGGCCTGCCAGGTCGACTGCTGATCGTTGTGTGAAAAGAGGCTGGCCGGCAGGCGGACGCTCTTTGCTTTGTACTGCGCCTTGGACACAGGATTGATCAGGGTGCCGACATTGGCCAGCACGGCCAGCCGCCCGGCATTGAACAGGTCCTGCACAGGCGCCATCGCCGGATGCAAGGCGAAGGTGCGCGTCGAGGCCGAGGTCCCGGCGGGAATGGCCTGCGCCGTCCGGGGCACGATCGGTAGGACGCCGCCCCAGCTCTCCGGCCTGTCCAGTTCCGAAGTCCGGCCGGTCACGGCATTGACCTGTCCTACCGGTGTCGCCGGTGTCCCGACGGGCATCAGGGCAATCGGGTCGGCACCCTGGTTTCGGGCCGAGAAGTAACGGCCCCAGGAATCGCTGTCGGTCGGCAGCACCATGTTGTTGGCATCATTGCCACCATACATGAAGACGCATACCAGTGCCCGGTAATCACTGGCCGTTGCCGCAGCGGCTGAACCGGCTGCCGCCATCTGCAAGCCAAAGCCAGCGGCGGTGGTGAGGCCGGCCAGGCCGCCGGACATGCGGAGGAATTCGCGGCGATCAAGATGAGCGGTCATGAGAGAATTACCGTTGCGCGATGTATTCGGGGGAGGCCAGGCTGAGGAATACAGCCAGCTTGACGCGATTGAGTTTGGCCGTGTCGATCTGTGACTGGCTGGCCGTGCTGCCGGGAATGGTGATTCCGGTGACGGCGGCGCTGATCCTGGACCGCAGGCCGGCCGATTGCGCGCCAGCGTAAAGCAGCAGGTTGAGACGATCCAGCAATGCGGGCACATTGTCGGCCAGGGCCACTTCCTTGCTGTAGGCCGACTTGATATCGCTGCCGCTTCCGATGCCGGAGCCGACGGCGGTCTGAATGGTGTTGATATAGCCAGCCACCGAAACCTCGTCGGTCGCCTGGAATTCCGGGGCCAGCAGGCCCTTCGTGCCCAGGGTGGAACGGGTCGGCACATAGCCCGGCCGGTAAAAGTTGAACACGGACGGCGAGGTCAGTGGCGACTGGCCGAGCGATGTCGGCGCCGAAGTCGTACCCAACAACCAGTTGCCGCTCGCCGAGGCTGCCTCGAACGTGCGCATCCAGTTTGCCAGGCGGACGATCGGCTCCTTTAGCTTGCCATAAGCCGCATCACCTGCCGACCGCGCCTCGCTGTCGAGCAGGATGGCACGGACGACGGCGCTCATGTCGCCCCGCACGCCCGCCCCGTTATTGTTGAAGGTGGCGGCCACGCGGGCGACATAGGCCGGACTCGGATTCGACGTCACAAGGCGTTGAATAAGCTGTTTGCCGATGAACGGACCGACGTTGGGATGGTTGAACAGGGTGTCGAGAGCGATCTTGATGTCGCCGACCGTATCGGCCGTAGTGGTGGCGGGGATGGTCGTGCCGAGGAAGCTCTTCGCCGAGACTGAATGATAGTTGTTGTAAGCGATCATCGGCCGGATATGCCGATCCTCATGCTTGGACCCACCGCTGAAGGTCGAATTGGTTGGTGTTGGATGATACCAGCTCAACCCGGTGAAGACCTTGGCCAGACCATCGATATCGTCCTGACTATAGGTGGGCTGGGCATTGCCGAGCAGGTCCGTCTTGAGCGTCCCATCGTTATTCAGCTGATATAGCCCAATGGTCATCAACTGCATGATTTCCCGGGCGTAGTTCTGGTCGGGATTGCGCCCGGTCCGGGTGTCTTCCTTCTGATTGCCGCGGTAGGTCAGATACAGGCCCATGGCGGGATGATAGGTGACGTCTTCCAACAAATCCCGGAAGTTGCCGAAGGCGTGTTTCCCCAGCATGTCGTAATATGAGGCATTGCCACGCGGATCTTCGTTATCCGATGCGAATGAGACGACAAAGATTTCCGAGAGGGCGAACTTGACGCGCTGACGCAGTTGATCCGGCGCCGTCGCGGCAAGACTCCAGAAGCTTTCATAGAACCTGGCGGAACTGTTATCGTCACGGCGGTCCATCCAGGCAAGATGTGGCGAACCGGCGGGCATGGCGACTTGCGCCGCGATCCAATCGGAAAATGACGTGGTGGTGATGGCCGTGATGTCGGCATCGGTCGCGCCGAAGCTGGCCTGCATGAGAAAACGGCTCGCTTCGGTCTGGGTCGGCTTGACGACAACGGGCGGCGGCGTGACGCCACCTCCGCCTCCGCCTCCG
>CAMLPZ010000303.1 GCA_946482045.1 uncultured Asticcacaulis sp. | reverse complement strand
CGGCGGGGCCACGTCGGTCGGCGGCGTCACGCGTGGCTGAACCACTGGCGGAGGCGGCCGGTCGGGCGGCGGAGGGGGTGGTGGCGGAGGCGGCGGAGGGGGTGGCGGTGCGACCAGGTCGACCTCAACCTTCTCATCCGTATACTCCACCTCGTGCAGTTGGAACTTCGCCCGCATGAAGTAGTAGGCGACGGCCAAGTGCAATGCGGCAGTGACGCCAATCCCGACCACAAGCGAAGCCGATTTCTTTTTCGGCGGCGGGTCGAGGATAGGGTCCCGTTTTCTATGGGGTGTTTCGTCCATAAGTTAAGACCCTTTACTGGCTTTCATCTTCGCCTTGCAGCGCGACGCTGTAGAAACCGTTATCCTGCAGCGCGTTCATCACCTTCATGAACTCGGCATAACGGGTTTCCTTATCACAACGAATGAAGATACGTTCGTTGTTCGGATCGCGCGCGCCGATGGAGGTGCGAAGATCTTCACCCAGCGTGTCGAGCGACGTAGGTTTGTCGCCGATATACAGGTTGGTGTTCTTCTGCAGCGAGATGTAAACCGGTTTCGGCGGATTGTCTTGCGGCGGTACGGTTGCTTTTGGAAGACTTACTTCGATCGACACGGTGGCAAGCGGAGCCGCCACCATGAAGATAATAAGCAAGACCAGCATAACATCGACGAACGGCGTAACGTTGATTTCGCTGTTCTGTTCGACGTGGAATTTCGAGCCGCCGCCACCTGATAGCTTGGCGCCCATAGTGATTACGCCCCTTTGTCGAGTTGACGCGACAGGGAGTTCATCAGTTCAGAAACGAATTGCTCGGAGCGCGTGCCGTACTGCGAGATGCTGGTATTGAACAGGTTGTACATCACGACGGCCGGGATAGCGGCGATAAGACCGATACCGGTCGCCATCAGGGCTTCAGCGATACCAGGAGCAACAACGGCCAGGTTGGTCGTGCGCGAGTTGGCGATACCGATGAACGAGTTCATGATGCCGTAAACCGTACCGAACAGACCGATGAACGGCGAGGTCGAACCGACCGAGGCGAGGAAGGTTTGGCCACCCGACAGGCGCTTGGCCAGACCAGCCTGGACGGCGGCGATAGAGGCGGAAGCGCGGTTCAGGGTCGAGTCGCGGTGCTCGCCCGAAACCTGCAGGCCGGCTTGCTTCGACAGCTGGATTTCTTCGGTGCCGACGGCGGCCATGTCGGCCAGCGGGTTACCGGCGAACTCGTCCGAAACCGCGATGCGGTTGATGTCGGCGATCGAGCGGGCCGAACGGTAGGCTTCGAGGAAATTCGTGGTGACGCGGTTCAGAGACGCGAAGTCCATCATCTTCATGATCAGGATGATCCACGAGATGATCGACATCAGGACCAGGCCGATCATGACGACCTTAACGACGACGGTTGCGCCGTTGAACATCGAGACGAAGTTAACGTCCGAAGCGCCATGGCCGCCAGCGGCCGAGGAGGTTTCTTCAGACTCGGCAGCGGGAGCCGGAGCGGCTTCAGCGGCGGGAGCGGAGGCGGCCGGAGCCGGCGCAGCGGCGGCCAGCGCGATCGCGGGAGAGCTCAGCAGCAGCGCGGCGGCGCCAAGCAGAGCAATGAGCGGGTTGTGTTTCTTGTGTTCGAGCATTTTTCGCCAATTCCTGAATATGGACTACGCCCGGGCGGGCCGACCAAGGACTGAAGGGGAAGCGTTTACCCCAGTTAAAGCCAATAGACCCGCACCCGACACGTGAGGCCTCACGCCCCAGCGCCATGAACGGATCTGCGCGCACCGGCCTAGACAGAGCGGTTTCTAACGACCGCATGATGCCCGTGCCGAAGCGCAAACCTTGCCATTATGGACCACGAGTGCCCAAAAGGCGACCTCTTTGTTGCCGGCGGGAAGCCGGCAGCAAACAGGTTTGGGCCTAAATGATCCGGCGAGACCAGAAACGTCAAGGTGTCTGTTACAGAGATTTCACGCTACCCGAGGCTTCTACAGGCAACTCTTTAGAAAATTATGAATTAAAAATCCAAACATGTCCGATAGTTAATGTTCGGAGGGCTATAGTCCCGCCACGGCGCCGCCGTTAAAAAAAATTTTATCCCGGCGCACTTTATTTTACGCGAGACTCTCTAGGCGCGAAAAAGCAAGCGGTATTGCAACCCGAAGACGGGAGGAGGCCGTAAGGACGCCGTCGGCGACTCGCCACAGAAAATGGGAGCCTGCCGCACGATTTTCAAGACATGAGGGTAAGAATGGTGCCTGGAGCCGGAATCGAACCAGCGACACGCGGATTTTCAATCCGCTGCTCTACCAACTGAGCTATCCAGGCCCTCGTCTTCGCGCCGGTTGCAATTCCCAGCGCCGGAAGGAGGCAGGTCTATAGAAGAGGCTTTTGCCCTTGTCCAGCCGAAATGGCGGAACGAATTATTTTTTTGGTGGAAGGCTTTCGAGCATGCTGCGAAAAAGACGAAACCGGTTTTTCGCGCCAAACATGCGACCATCAAAAACCTAGGCTTCGTCGTCGTACGGCAGACGCGTGTTCCGCTGAGACGATTTTTCCTGAAGTGGAACCTCGTCGTCACCGACGGTCAGCCCCCCTTCCCCGTCGATGACATAATTCCCCTTCAGCCAGTGGACCAGGTCGACATCGGCGCAACGCTTCGAACAGAAGGGCGCATAGTCGCGTGCGACATTGACAACGCCGTCAACGGCCTCGCCATAAGGCTGGCGGCATCTTGTGCAGTAACGGACGGTCACAGGGCGAATACCTCGGGCTTGGCGGTCGTGGTTTCCAGGCGCAGCATCGGCGCCAGCGGGTCGAAGGACGCGGCGATCAGCGGCTTAAGGATCTGAATGTCGCGGTCATATAGGCGCAGGACGATGCTTCGGCTGTGGTCGTGCTCCGACAGCGCAATGGCCGCAAACAACCAATATAGGGCGCCGGCCATTTTTTGGGAGTCACTCCTAAGCGGAGATGCCCCCCAAGGGCGGACAAATTCCAGCGTGCCGAACTTTCCCGTCGGCGCCACGACGATTCCAGGCTCGCTGCCGAAGCCAGCGAGCAACAACTCTTTGAGGCGCCCGGCATCATGGCGCTTGCCGATCAGGTCGACTACGACCAAACCCGCCTGCCCCGACAGGCGCAGGCGGCGCGGCAGGTCGCTGACCGCCAGTTCATTGCATGTCCTGGCCAGGGATTTCGCCGTCGCGGCCAGGGAAGGCTCGCCCTGGCCGCTGTCGACGTCACAGGCGATCAGGGCGCGCGTGGGCTCGACGGACAGAAACCCGCCGTTTGGCAGAGGGCCGCTGGGATCGAGCGCCTGATTGCGCGCTTCCATTATGGCATCGCGATCTGCTTGCACCGTCACCGGCATATCGCCAAAGAGGTCGCGCACCCGATTTAGCAGACGATCCTGAAGCGTTTGAACCGGCGACAGGCGGCGGGGCGCCCCGTCTGACAACTCAATATATCTGGTCCGCGCCAGTTTTTCAGGACCGCGCCGTTCGGCGACGACCTGAACCTCGACCGCCGCCCCTTCCGTCAGCCTGTCCACCGCAGCTTGCGGCCCTTCCAGTACGGCATCTTCGCCACCCGCCAGGGCCAGAAACAGCATGCCGCCCGCGCGCTTCTTCAGACGCGCCACCGACCGCGTGCCGAGGACGCCGACCGACGGATCGTGTTCAAGACCTTCGGCATAAAGATGCGGCAGGCCGTCCTTGTAGACCGCCCCACGTGCCAGGCCGAACCGGCTCTCATAATATAGCGTGATCATCGATAGCCGGCGCCGTCGAGCAGGACGCGCGTTTCATAGAGCGGCAGCCCCACCACGGACGAATAGCTGCCGACCAGGCGGACAATATAAGCGCCGGCCAGGCCCTGGATGCCGTAACCGCCCGCCTTGCCGATACCTTCGCCGCTGTCGAGATACGCGGCGATGTCCTCGCGGCTCAGGCGCTTGACCGACAGGCGCGTCTCGACCGCGCGCGACGATAGCCTGCCGCCCGGCGCCACGATGGTAACGCCGGTAATGACGCGATGGCCACGGCCGGACAGAAGCTTGAGGCAGGCCTCGACCTCTTCGCGGCTTTCTGCCTTGGGCAGTATCCGCCGTCCGACGGCCACCACCGTATCAGCGGCCAGCACGAAGGCGTCCGGGTGTGAGACCGCGACAGCTTTGGCCTTTTCAACCGCCAGGCGCAGGGCCAGGGCATTGGGCGTTTCGGATTTAAGCGGCGTTTCGTCGATATCGGCCGCGGCGATCATATCGGGCACAATGCCCATCTGGGCAAGGAGATCGCGGCGGCGCGGACTGGCGCTGGCTAGAATAAGCAGGGAAGCCATGCGCCGTATTGCTTACTTGAAGCGGTAGGTGATGCGGCCCTTGGTCAGGTCATAGGGCGTCATTTCGACCATGATGCGGTCGCCGGCCAGGACACGGATGCGGTTCTTGCGCATCTTGCCGGCGGTGTGGGCGATGATTTCGTGACCGCTGTCTTCCAGCTTGACGCGGAAGGTGGCGTTCGGCAGCAGTTCGATCACGGTGCCCGGAAACTCAAGCAGTTCTTCTTTGGCCATGCAGACTCTCAAAAGGGTGACGCACGCACGGAATCGTCGTCGCGCGCACGAAGGTGTGCGCCCTTTATACCCAAAGCTATTGCGTGGAAAGTGTTAAAACGCAGCAACGCCTCCCCGGTTGTCCGGAGAGGCGCTGAGCAAAGGTATACGAAGAGAGGTTCGATTAGAACTTCTTGACCAGGCTGACCGTCGTCGCGGTGCTTTCACCCTTGTCGCCAACGAAGTCGGACTTGGTGTAATCGACGCGGGCGGCGTAATCATTGTTGAAGTGGTACTGGGCG
>CAMLPZ010000302.1 GCA_946482045.1 uncultured Asticcacaulis sp. | reverse complement strand
GATAGGCCTGCAGGTCCTCCTGCAGGGCGGCGACCGAGCGGTCGTAGATGGTCTTCAGTTGCGCGACGGCTTCGGCGGCGGTCGGTACCGGGGCCGATTGCGGATCCTTGGTCTTGATCTTGCCGGCTTTGGTCATGACATGGAAGCTCCAGGGATAAGGTCGAGCGGGGTCTCACCGGATGCGAACGCACCGGCGACCTGTAGAATTTGCGCCGCGACGGCAACGGCAATGACTTCCGGCGCCTTACCGGCAATCCCGGGCAGACCGATCGGGCAGGTAATCCGGGCTATGTCTTTCTCGGCAACACCGTCCTTGCGAAGGCGCGACAGGAAGCGAGCGCGCTTTGTCGCTGAACCGATCAGACCGATGAATCGCGCCCGCGACATCAGGGCGGCACGCGTCAGCTCATAATCAAGCGCATGGTCGTGGGTCAGGATCAGTGTGATGCCGGCGCCTTCAGCGGCATGACGGCAAAGTTCGGCTGCATCGGCGGTGATCACGCCGGCAGGCACGTCGGTTCGGTCATCGAGCCAGGTCAGGTGAAACGGCAGGCCTTCGAGCACCCGGGCAAGCGCGATCCCGACATGGCCGGCGCCGAAAAGGGTCAGCGGCATGCCCGGTGCACCGATCTGCTCGACAAAGCTTTCGCCGGCGACGGGAATTGGCCCGCGCGCGGCGATGGCCGCTCCCTCATCCGTCAAGGTGCGGTTGATGCCTGATGGCAGAAGCTCGGTACGGAGCGGGACCCGATCGCGGCTTTTCAGGTCGACAAGCCAGGCTGACGCCGAAGGATCGAGATGTTCGATCATCACCCGCACTCGCCCGCCGCAGCATTGCCCAAGGATGATGCCCAGGGGATAGTCCTGGATGCGCCACGTGCCGGGCGGATGCTTCAGAGCCAGCCTGGCCTGGTCGATGCACTGGAATTCCAGATTGCCGCCGCCGATCGTGCCGAAGATGGCACGGCTGGTCACCGCCATGCGCGTACCGGCTTCGCGCGGCGTCGAGCCTTCGACGGCCAGCAGCGAGATCAGCGCGACCGGACCGTCCTTCATCCATTCCAGCGCCTGTGTGGCCCACTTCATGGCGCGCCCCCTTTTAGCGCCCGCAGGATGCGTTCCGGCGTTGCGGGCGCATCGAGCGTCACTTCGCGGCGTCCGGTGGCGGCAGCCACGGCATTGACCAGCGCCGAGAAGACGCTGTTGGCCAGCATGAAAGGCGGCTCACCGACGGCCTTGGAGCGGTGGATCGTCGGCTCGCGATTCTCGCCGGCGTTCCACAGATCGACGTTCAGGACTTTCGGCCGGTCCGAAGCGCACGGAATCTTATAGGTCGACGGCGCATGGGTCAGGAGCCGACCCTTTTCGTCATAGACCAGCTCTTCGAAGGTCAGCCAGCCCATGCCCTGGACGAAGGCGCCCTCGACCTGGCCGAGATCGATCGCTGGATTGATCGAGCGGCCGACATCGTGCAGCAGGTCCGCGCGCAGCACCTTGTGCTCGCCCGTATAGGTGTCGATGACGACCTCGGACACGGCCGCGCCGTAGGCAAAGTACAGGAACGGCCGGCCCGAATGGGTCTTGCGATCGTAGTGGATCTTGGGCGTCGCGTAATAGCCGGTCGACGACAGAGAGATGCGGTTGAAATGCGCCAGCCGGCAGACCTCTGCAAAGCCCAATATCTCGTCGCCGGCGCGGACCAGACCGCCTTCGAACACGACACTGTCGGCGGGTACATTGTTGCGGCTGGCCATCAACTCGGCCAGCCGGGTGCGGATGGTGGTTGCCGCGTTCCACGCCGCCCAGCCATTGAGATCGGTGCCGGACGACGCCGCCGTCGCCGAGGTATTGGGCACCTTGTCCGTGCGCGTGGACGTGATGCGGATCTTATCCAGCCCAACGCCGAAGACATCGGCGACGATCTGGGCGACCTTGATATTCAGCCCCTGCCCCATTTCGGTGCCGCCGTGGTTCAGGCCGATCGAACCATCGACATAGCAATGGACCAGGGCGCCCGCCTGGTTGAGGTGCGAGGTCGTGAACGAGATGCCGAACTTGACCGGCGTCACGGCGATGCCGCGTTTCAGATAGGGATGCTGCGAATTAAAGCGCCCGATGTCGGCGCTGCGGGCTTCATAGTCCGACGATTTCAGAAGGTCTTCGACGATACGGTCGGCGACGAAATCGGTGACCTGCATATGAAATGGCGTGATGTCGCGGCCAGGACCGTAAAAGTTGGCCTGGCGCACGACGGCGCCGTCCAGCCCGAGATGAAGCGCAATGGCGTCCATGACGCGCTCCATGGCCAGCATGCCCTGGGGCCCGCCGAAGCCGCGAAAGGCCGTGTTCGACACGGTGTGGGTCTTATAGCGGTTTGAGACGATCTCGACGTTCGGCAGGAAATAGCAGTTGTCGACGTGGAACATAGCGCGGTCGTTGATCGCCGGCGACAGGTCGGTCGAGCAGCCGCAGCGTGAGGCCAGTTCCATCCTCAGGGCGCTGATCCGACCCGTGTCGTCGAACCCGACGTCAAAGGCCGCTTCGAAGTCGTGGCGCTTGCCGGTGATCTCCATGTCTTCGTCGCGATCGGCGCGGTACTTGGCCGGCTTGCCGGTCTTTGCCGCCACCAAAGCAGCCGCCGCGGCGAACAAGGAAGCCTGTGTCTCCTTGCCGCCAAAGCCCCCGCCCATGCGCCGCACCTCGACCGTGACATCGGCCGAATTGACGTGCAGCAGGTGCGCGACCAGATGCTGGACTTCGGACGGGTGCTGGGTCGAACAGAGGATGTGCATCCCGCCCTGCTCCATGGGCGTGGCGATGCTGATCTGGCCTTCGAGATAGAAGTGATCCTGTCCACCGATCTCGATCGCGCCGGAAATACGGTGGGTCGCAGACGCCAGCACGGCCATATCGCCGCGCCGCATGACCTGTTCGGCCTCGATCAGGCTACCCGCCGCCCGCGCTTCGGCAATCGTTACAATGTGCGGCAGGACATTGTAGGTGATGGTGCCAAGCCTTGCCGCCATCCGCGCCGCCTTGGCGCTGGTGGCCGCCACCAGAAAGATAGGCTGGCCGTGAAAGATGACCTCGTCGTCTGCCAGGAGTTCATCGTCCTTGGCGACTGGCGCGACATTGTTGTCGCCCGGGATGTCGGCGGCGGTAAAGACAGCGACGACGCCCGGCGCGGCCCGGACAGCATCGAGATCCATGGTCAGGATGCGGGCGTGGGCATGCGGACTGCGGCCAAAGGCGAGATGCAGCAGGCCATTGGGCTCTGCCACATCGTCGGCATAGAGAGCCGTGCCCGCGACGTGCAGAGGCGCGCTGTCGTGCTTTAGTGAAGCGTGGACGCGGGACGCGGTGTTACGGCTATCAGCCATCGAACACCTCCAGTGTGCGGTCGCCCGCGTCTTCGTGCCACAACCGCTTCAGCACATTGCCTGCGACGGTCAACCGGTAGTCCGCAGAGCCACGCACGTCGTCAAGCGGGGTGAAATCAAGACGCAGCGCGTCGGCCGCCGCCGCCAGCGCCGTCTCGGACCACGGTTGGCCCTTAAGCGCCGCCTCGGCGTTTGCCGCGCGTTTCGGCGTCCCGGCCATGCCGCCAAAGGCCAGCCTTGCCGCCGTGACCATGCCCTGTTCGACCTGAATATGAATACCCGCACAGACCACCGAAATATCGCTATCGAAGCGCTTGGACAGCTTGACCAGCCGCAAGAGGCCTTTTGGCTTAGGGATAAAGACGCTTTCCACAAATTCGTCCGGCTGGCGGTCCTGCTTGCCGTAGGCCAGGAAGAAGTCTTCTAACGCCAAGGTCCGGCGGGCATCGCCGCGCCGCAAGGTCAGGTTGGCGCCCAGCGCGATCAACGCCGGCGGCATGTCCCCGATCGGCGAGCCATTGGCGATATTGCCCCCGATCGTGCCGGAATTGCGCACCTGCACGCCACCGATCCGCCTCACCAATTCACCCAGTTCAGGATGCAGGCGCGTCAGGACCGCGTGCGCGTCGGAATAGCGGACGCCGGCGCCGAGCGTGACGCCTTCGGGCGTTTCGGTGATGCCGCACAGATCGGCGACATTGCCGACATAGATCACGGTTTCCAGTTGGCGATGCTGCTTGGTCACCCACAGGCCGACATCGGTCGCACCGGCAATAAGGCGCGCGCCGGGATGTTGAATCAACAGGGCCGCCAGTTCATCGGAGGTCCGGGGCGCCAGCCACAGACGGCCGCCCTGCTGAAGCCTCAAACCGTCATCCGGCAAGGCTTTCAGCGCCGCAATCATATCGGCATCGTCCTGCTGAATCGGCGGATTGGCCTCGGCGGCCGCCAGGATCGGGCCATAGCCGGTGCAGCGGCACAGATTGCCCGCCAGCGTGTCGGCGGCCGAACCTTCGGCGCCTGTCGCGCCGATTGACCGCGCATAGAGCGACATGACGATGCCCGGTGTGCAGAAGCCGCACTGCGAGCCGTGCAGGTCGATCATCGACTGTTGAACCGGATGCTGGCCTTTGAGTGATTCAACGGTCAGCAGAACCTTGCCGTCAATCATCGGCATAAACAAAATGCAGGCGTTTACCGCCCGCCAGCGGACAGCATCGCGTTCGGGTGTCAGTTCACTCACCACAACCGTGCACGCACCACAATCCCCTTCGGCGCAGCCCTCCTTGGTGCCGGTGCGCTGGGCGCTATAGCGCAGCCAGTCGAGTACCGTCAGGGTCGGATCGATGCCGCTTAAGGCTTCGACCTTGCCGTCCAGCACAAAGGAGATGGTGTCACGCATGGTCTTAGCTGCCCCTGTAGGTCGAATAGCCGTAGGGTGAGACGAGCAGCGGCACGTGGTAGTGCCCTTCGGAGACAGCGAATTCTATCGTAATGACAT
>CAMLPZ010000301.1 GCA_946482045.1 uncultured Asticcacaulis sp. | reverse complement strand
GAAGGCAGTGGCAAGACGCATCTCGGGCACATCTTCGCCGAGACTCATGGCGCGGTTTTTGTCGACGCCGCCGACAGCTTCGCGCTTCAGATCCTGCCTAGCCAAGGCTACGTCATCGACGACGCGGACGCCGCCTCCGAAGAGATATTGTTTCACCTCTTCAACACCGTCCAGGCTTCAGGTGGACATCTGGTGCTGCTCAGCCGCGTCCATCCCTTGCAATGGACGGTGAAACTGCCCGACTGGCAGTCGCGCCTGCGCGCCATGCGGCTGATGACCCTGCCCGAGCCCGATGACGATCTGCTGGAAGCCATCCTGTCGACCCTGTTTGCCCAGCGCGCCATTTCGCCATCGCCCGACGCCGTGGCCTATATCGCCAGCCGGGCCGACCGCTCGGTTTCGGCGCTTCAAAAAACCGTCACAGAGCTGGAGCAATATGCCAACGGCCGCGCCTTTACCCGTGCCCTGGCGCGTGACTTCTTCGAACACAGCCAGGCCTTGCCTTTTGGCGAAACCGAAAGTGACTCGGACTAAGCCATTTTTTAAGCGGTTGGCGGTAGTTTGGCGTTATAGTTAAAGCGTTCCGTGACAATTCCTTGAGCCCACCCGCGACATGACCGATTCCAGCGCCGCTGCCCTGCCCTCAGAACCCGACGCCGACGCCTTGGCCGAAGCGCAAGCCGGCCTCGGCGAACCGGCGCCGGCCAAGCCCGAAATCATCGACCTTTCGCAGCTTGAGCGCCTCGGCGGCGCCTTTTACATCAACCGCGAACTGTCGTGGCTGGCCTTCAACAAGCGCGTCATCGAGGAAGCGGAAAACCCCAACCACCCGCTGCTCGAGCGCCTGCGCTTCCTGTCGATCTCGGCCAACAACCTGGATGAATTCTACATGGTGCGCGTCGCCGGCCTGCAGGGCCAGGTGCGAGAGGGCGTCCGCGTCCTGTCCGAGGACGGCCACACGCCGGCCGAGCAGCTCGAATCGGTCAACCGCGTCGCCAGCCAGCTCATGGCCAAGCAACAGGCCATCTGGCTCAAGGTGCGCGACGAACTGGAGGACAAGGGTCTGATCGTCCTCGACCCTCAGGACGTCAACAAGACCGACAAGGCGTGGCTTGACCGCGAGTTCGACAGCCAGCTCTTCCCCATCCTGACGCCGATGGCCATCGACCCGGCCCACCCCTTCCCTTTCATCGCCAATCTCGGCTTCTCGATTGTGCTAAAGCTGGTGCGGCGCTTCGATATGAAGTCCATGTACGCCCTGGTGCCGATCCCCAACGGGGTCAAGCGCTTCTGGGAGATCGAGACCGCCCGCCGCAACGCCGACGGCAGCCCGTCGCGCCGCAAGTTCATCAGCCTTGAAAACTTCGTGTCCCTGTTCATACACCGCCTGTTCCCGGGCTTTGACATCGCCGGGCGCGGCCTGTTCCGAATCCTGCGCGATTCCGATATCGAACTGGAAGAAGAGGCCGAAGACCTGGTCCGCGAGTTCGAAGCCCTTATCAAACAACGTCGCTTAGGCAGCGTGGTGCGGGTCGAAATTGACGCCGGCATGCCGGACGACCTGCGCGCCTTCATTCTGGAACAGCTTCACGTCGCCCCCCAGGACGAGGTCCAGATCAACGGCATCCTCGGCATGGCCGAACTGTCGAAGCTTATTCCGTCGGACCGCAACGACCTGAAGTTCCGCCCGTTCGAGCCGCGCTTTCCCGAACGCATCCGTGACAACGGCGGCGACATGTTCAACGCCATCCGCGAAAAGGACATCCTGGTCCACCACCCGTTCGAAAGCTTCGATTCGGTCATCCAGTTTGTGCGCCAGGCGGCGCGCGACCCGAACGTCATCGCCATCAAGCAGACCCTTTACCGCACGTCGAAGGACTCGCCGATCGTCGCCGCGCTGATCGAGGCCGCCGAGCAGGGCAAGAACGTCACGGCTCTGGTCGAGATCAAGGCGCGCTTCGACGAAGAAGCGAACATGCGCTGGGCGCGCGCCATGGAACAGGCCGGCGTCCATGTCGTCTATGGCTTCGTCGAGTACAAGACCCACGCCAAGTTGTCGGTCGTCGTCCGCCGCGAGGGCGACGGTCTCAGGACCTACTGCCATTTCGGCACAGGCAACTACCACCCCTATACGGCCAAGGTCTACACCGACCTCAGCCTGTTCACGACCAATGCCGAGATGTGCCGCGACGCCATGCGCGTCTTCAACTTCATCACCGGCTATGCCCGCCCCGAGGTCATGGAGAAGCTCTACTTCTCACCCGTCACCTTGAAACTGGGCCTTATGCATCTGATCGACCAGGAGATTATCAATGCCAAGGCAGGCAAGCCGGCGCAGATCTGGGCGAAACTGAACGCGCTCGTCGATCCCTTCGTCATCAAGAAGCTTTACCAGGCCAGCCAGGCCGGCGTGCAGATCGACCTGGTCGTGCGCGGCATCTGCTGCCTCAGGCCCGGCGTGCCGGGCGTATCGGACAATATCCGCGTCAAGTCGATTGTCGGCCGCTTCCTGGAGCATTCGCGCATCGTCTGCTTCGCGAATGGCCAGGCCATGCCGTCGGACCAGGCGCGCGTCTTCATCTCATCGGCCGACTGGATGAGCCGCAATCTCGACCGCCGCGTCGAGGTGATGGTTCCCGTGGAAAACCCGACCGTCCACCGCCAGGTGCTGGACCAGATCATGGTCGCCAACCTCAATGACGAAGGCCATTCCTGGCAGCTGGGCACCGACGGCACCTATGCACGCATCGATGTTAGTGCGCTCGACAAGCCCTTCTCGGCGCACGATTATTTCATGACCAACCCGTCGCTGTCCGGACGTGGGCGCAGTGTCAAGGACCTGCCGAGGGCGTTCGACCACGTCGGCGCGCGCAAGGCCGTGCGCTGACGCGCCGCCGCTGTCGCATAAATATGTCTTGCATTCCAACTGCCTGACGGGGCAAAGCCACAAGGTCTTCCATTGTGGAGCCCTGCTTTGAACTACAATAGTGCTGTCATCGACATCGGCTCCAACTCGGTGCGTCTGGTCATCTATCGTATCGAGGGCCGGTCGATCTGGCCGGTGTTCAATGAAAAGGTGCTGGCGGGCCTGGGCCGCGACATGTGGACGACCGGCCTGCTGCATCAGGACGGGGTGCGCGACAGCCTGATCGCGCTGCGCCGTTTCAAGGCCATCCTCGAATCGTTCGAACTCGAGGGTCTGCATGTCGTGGCGACCGCGGCCGTGCGCGAGGCGCGCGATGGCCCGGATTTCGTAGCGGCCGTCAAGACGCAGACCGGTTTCGACATCCGCGTGCTCAGCGGCGTCGAAGAGGCCTATTATTCGGCCCAGGGCGTGCACTGTGGCCATCTCGACGCCAAGGGCGTCGTCGGTGATCTCGGCGGCTCCAGCCTGGAACTGATCGGTCTCGATATTGAACCCGGCCATAATGGCATCACCTTGCCGCTCGGGCCGTTCGCGCTCGGCGCCCCCAAGCCGGTTGACGCCGGCAAGACCTACGCAACCATTGTCCGCCAATTGGAACCGCTGAAGGACCGATTCTCCGGCGGCCAGTTCCACGCCGTCGGCGGAGCATGGCGGAACCTCGCGCTCATCTGGATGCAGAAGCAGAACTATCCGCTGCATGTCATTCAGCAGTTTGAACTTCCCGCCCGTGAAGCCCTGTCGATCGCCCGCCTGATCGCCCTGCAATCGCCATCGTCACTCGAGAAGGTGCGCGGCATCACCAAGCGCCGTGTCGAAAATATCGGCTATGCCGCGCTTGTGCTTCAGGGATTGATCGAGACCTTCCGCTTCGACTCGATCTGCTTTTCGGCGTTTGGCCTGCGCGAAGGCCTGTTGTTCGATGCGCTCGATCCGGAGGTCAAGGACGACGACCCTCTGATCGCCGGTTGCGGCGCGCTGGGCAGCCGCCTGGGGCTGAACGATGATCTTGGCCCTGCCCTGTCGGATTGGGCGCTGGCCTTTTATGGCCGCGCCGAAGGCATTGTCGACAAGCCGGATGACAAGCTGATCCGTGCTGCCGCCAAGCTGGCGGATATCGGGGCGCGTCTTCACCCCGATCATCGCGCCGACCTGGTGTGCGATCAGGTCCTGCGCGCGCCGATCGCCGGCCAGACCCACGAAGAGCGCGTCTTTCTCGCCTGTACCCTGTTCACGCGCTACAGCGGTGATGCCTATCTCAAGGAACCGGTGCTCATCAGCCGCATCCTCGGCGAGGACGGTTTGACGCAGGCGACGCAGCTTGGCCTGCTGCTGCGGCTGGGCTGCGATCTGTCGGCCAAGTCGGCCAAGCTCTTGAAGCTGGCCTCGGTCCGCCAGCACGACCGGCAACTGAGCTTAAGTGCCCAGCCCGGCTGGGAAGACCTGCTGCTGGGCGAACAAACGCGCAAACGCGCCCGGGCATTGGCGCAGGCGCTCAAGCTGAACCTGACCATACTTGCTAACTGACGAAAAACAGCGTTATCTTCCAGTATCGTTAACGGGGAGATGTGTGATGAAGCGTCTTGGACTTACGATATGCGCCGCCGCGTTGATCGCCGCGCCGGCCTTCGCGGCCGCCGATAAACCCGCCGACCTCGACGCCGCATTCAAAGCCGCCGGTATGGTCAAGAAGAACGGCCAGTGGACAGGGTGCGCGGACGACCAGTACGGCGTGGCTGAGGTCGCCGAGGACGGTTATCGCGATCTCAACGGCGACGGTATCAAGGATCTTGTCCTTACCGACAGTGGCAGCTTTTGTTACGGCCATACCGGACAGGGTTTTTTTATTATGACCAAGGCGGCAGCGGCGGGGCCGTGGAAGGTCATGTACCAAAGTCCCGGCATTCCGACGTTTCTGCCAACCAAGGTTAAGACGCCCGGCGGCTGGCCGGATGTCGAGATTGGCGGGCCGGGATT
>CAMLPZ010000300.1 GCA_946482045.1 uncultured Asticcacaulis sp. | reverse complement strand
CGGTGCCAGACAAAGGCAAACGCCACCAGCAGAAGCGCTCCGGCCAGGACGATAGTGAACAGAAACTCGATCCCCAGCCCCTGCTTGACGACCAGGAAGGCGTTGACGGCGGCGGGCGGGTGGAAGACCTTCAGGCGCAGCATCAGCACGATCGACAGGCCGACGCCGACCGCCGCAGCCCATTCGGATGACCCACACAGCCAAAGGAGGATGTAGCCCGCTAGCGCCGAGACAAGGTGCCCGCCGATCAGCGCCACCGGCCGGGCGGGCTCGGACGAAGGCGCGCCCATGATGAGCGCGATAGAGGTGATGAAAGGCAACTGCCAGAACGGTTTGTGGCTGATGACGGCGGCGAATTCCAACACGGCGACGCAGATCACGCCGCCGATACCCGCCAGCACCGCGACTGCCAGCACGCGCCATCCGCCCTCGCCGCGCAAGCCAAGCGCCGGGGCGGCGGCTTTGAGCCGCGAAAAAACGGAGGTGGACGGATCTGCCATTATGCCAGAATCCTTGAAGTGATTGAGCTTAAGGGCAAGTTAAAACAACCCTCACCCTACCCTCACCCAAATAGCTGTCGCGTCGTCGCTGACCTTGAAACGCGGATAGCGCAGGCAGCCGGCGTCATCGCGCTCGGTGCCGCGCAGTTCGGCCGCCAGCGCCGCAAGGCCGCGTTCGGCCAGCGCCTGCATGAAACTGTCCTTGTCGTAGGCCTCATAGGTTTCGATCAGCGCCGCGAAACCATCGGTCATCAGCAGGATGTCGTCGCCCGGCGCCACGGCGGAGTGAACATATTGCACCGCCGCCCCGGCCTTGGCCGCGTCGACGCCTAAGACCGCGCGCGGCCGCTCCCGCGCCGCCCGCCGGTCGGCCAGCACGGCTTCGGAGCGCAGGTCCGTGGCGGTCGCGCCCCGCCCCAGCGCCTCGGCCTCGGCGCGTTCGCTGATCCGGTCCGGCGCTGGCGTCAGATAGGCCACGCCGGCGGCGCTCCGGTGAATGACCGTGCAGTCGTCAAGCCAGGCGCAGGCCAGCCGTCCCTCTTCCAGCGCCACGGCAGCCAGCGAGGCGGTCGGCAATTCCCAGTCGGCGATCGCATCGCGATGCCGGTCGCGTTCGAAGCCTGCCGCGACCGCCTCGAACACGCCCGTGCAGATGTTGGCCAACGACCCGGACGCCTCTGCAAACGCCTGGTGCGCCGTGGCCGCCAGCCAGGCCGCGCCGCCGCGCGCGCCGACCAGTCCGGGCGGGCCGAGATCGGTCGCGCCGTCGATCACCCAGGCATGCGTGACGCCGCAGCCCGCGCGGTCGTCATTGGGCACGCTGGTCTTGCCGTTGAGGCTTACCGATTGAATCAGGTCGAGATGCATACTCTTCGTCTAACCCATGGCCCGGCGACCCGCCCCTCAACAAAGGCAACGGTTCGTTTCAGGGCATGTCTTGATCGTCCACGCACGGACGGACGCGGCGACTCATGTTATGCACAGCTTAAGGATCGTAAGGAGGCGGACATGGGTATCACCGGCGTCGGCGGCTTTTTCTTTCGCGCAAAGGATCCTGAGGCTTTGCGCGCCTGGTACGCCGAACACTTAGGCGTCGGCACCGGCCCCTATGGCATGTGGGACCAGGAAGCCGGCCCGACCGTCTTTTCGCCGTTCAAGGCCGACACCGACTATTTCCCCGCCGACCGCCAGTACATGCTGAACCTGCGCGTCGAAGACCTGGACGGGCTGTGCTGGGTGTTGCGCAACGCCGGGGTCGAGGTCATAACCAAGCCCGAATGGGACATGCCGGGCGTCGGCCGCTTCGCGCGCATCCACGACCCAGAAGGCAATCCGATCGAGTTGTGGGAGCCGGAAACGGCAGAGTAGTTCGGCGTTAGGGGGGCGGATAGTGAAACGTTTTTTAGCCGGTTCGGCTCTCATCTGGATGCCGTTAGGGCTTCTGGTTTCTGCTTGCTCACGAGATCAGGGGCCGCCGACGGGCGGGCCGAACGGTCATATTCCGATCCAGTCGGCGTTTCCGACGCAGAGAATAACGCCCGAAGAAACCGCCCTGTCCGTTTCCAAAGGCGGCAGGATCATCGCCGCCATGCCGGAGATGAGTAGTGAAGACCGGTTTTTCATCGTCAATACCGACAAGCGCGCGATCACCGAGTACCGCAGCAAGACGCCATCGCTGCACAATATCGCCGTCGCCGGAGATGGAAAATCCTTTGCGGTCCTAGCCTCGGACGGAAGAAAACACGGGCTGAAAATCCTCCGCTGCGTCACTGGCGGCGATTGTGTCAGCCTCGCCTCATTCCAGAAGAAGATGATCAGTTCCCTTTCGCTGTCCCACGACGGTCGGACACTGTACTACTCGGTTCTGAATGTTCCCGGCTTTGAGGAACGCCCGAAAGATTTTAAGTTTTTCGACGAATTCGAGGTCAGCAAGTTTCCGTCAAATCTCTATGCCGGGCCAAACCGCTTCCATCATGATATCTGGCGCATGGACATGCGAACCGGGACATCGGTGAGGACGCACAGCGATCTTCCGCTCGGCGGTCCAGTCTTCGCGCTCGATGACGGCGTGGCTTTCAATGGGTTTGCCGAGGCCGAAATGGCACAGCGTTATCAGGCACGTTATGCCGGTACCTATTCCGATCCACTTATCCTGATGCTTGGCGTGCCCATTATATGCCTGACCGGCAAGTCATGCACATTGATGGACGTTGTTCCGGAAAATTCCGATGCGCCGGCGCGCATGATCGACGCGGCGAAAGCCGGCGATGTTGCCCTGCTGGCCGGGACGGATTCCACACGCGCCCTGGCCGGACACGGTTACGTCCAATCGTACGCCGTGCGCAAGAATGGCGCCGTGAAAACCCACAGCGCCGCCGGGGTGGTGCAAGGCGTCGCCCTGACCTACGACCTGGAGAGTGACGCGGCTTATCGGCTTACGGACAGGCGTTTTTTCTCTGACATGCCTGCGCTGCCGAAACCCGCACCCAATGCCTCACCGCCGGGCGCGGAATGGATTATCCAGAAGGACCATGCCGGGAAAATAGACACCCTGGACCTGGCCAACTATAGCTACAGCATTCGCAATATCGACTGACTCAGATCACGCCCGTGATCTTCAGCGCCACGCCGATGTCGTGATGCGCGCCTTCGGGCAGCGTCACGTGCAGGCCTTTAGCGTCCTGGCGGAAGCTGAGCGGCTGGGTGCTGCCGACGGCCTCGACGCGGCGGACATGACCCGCTTTCCCCTTGGCCAGTGAAGCGACCGTGACCGAGCCGTTCGGCCGCCCCAGCGTGATGGCGTAGAGGGTCTTGCCCTTGGTCGTGAAGCGGATGTCTGCGGCGGTGAATGGCTTCTGCCGGCCTTCGCCGAACATGCCGACGCCGACTTCCGTCGGACCTTCGCCGAAGACGCGCCATGGCCGCGTGCCGTAGATGGCCTCGGAAAAGCGGCCCATCCACTCGCCGATGCCTTCGACGATGCGGCGCTCTTCGCTGTCGATCGAGCCGTCGCCGCGCACGGGGATGCTCAGCAGCAGGTTGCCGTTCTTGGAAACGATGTCGCACAGGCGGTGGATGACCGCCGCTGCCGGAAGATAGCGCTTTTCCTCGTAGACGGCGCGGTTGTAGTGCCAGTCACCGATGCAGGTGTCGGTCTGCCACGGCTCAGCGCTGATGCCGGCGCGGAAGCCGCGTTCGACATCGGCCACATAGCCGCCGCCCGGCGTGCCCTGCGGCTTGATATTGATGACGCCCTCCAGCCTGCCGTGACGCTTGATCGACGCGTTGTAATAGTGCGCGGCGATATCGAGCCCCGTCTGGCCCAGCGGCAGGTCGAAATTGTCGAAATAGAGAAGGTCCGGATCGTAGCTGTCGATCAGGTCCTTGCAGCGCAGGTACCATTGCCGCGTGAAGGCGGGATTGTTGAGCGGCGGCGCCTCGTTCCAGACACGGTCGTTTTTCTCATGCCAGTCATAAGCCTCGGCCTTGGTTTTGATCCCGGCAGGCAGCGGCATAGTCGCGCCAGTATAGAGCTCCTGCGGATCGAGCCCTTCCCACCACTGGCCCTTGCCGTCGATCTTGTAACGGCGCCAGGCGTCGTAGCGCTCGCCCATGCGCGGCCCTTCCGGATCGTAGCCATAGGCAGTCTGGTACCAGTGCCAGGCGTGCGCCGAATGGTTCGACACGCCGAACTTCAGGCCGTGTTTGCGCGCCGCCTTGGCCCAGCCGGCGATGATGTCCTTTTTCGGCCCGATGCGCGTCGAATTCCAGTCGTGGAACTTCGAGGCGTACATGTCGAAATTGTCGTGGTGGTTGGCCATGGCGACGAAGTATTTCGCCCCGGCCTTGGCATAGAGATCAACCAGGCCGTCCGGGTCCCAGTTCTCGGCCTTCCAACGCGGGTAGAAGTCCATGAAACCGAAGTCGGCCGGATGGCCATAGGTTTTCACGTGATGCTCATAGACGGGGTTGCCTTGCAGATACATGCTGCGGGCGTACCAGTCACCGAACTCGGGCACACACCCAGGCCCCCAGTGCGCCCACAGGCCGAACTTGGCGTCACGGAACCAGTCGGGCGCGCGGTAATTGGCGGCCAGCGACGCCCAGTCCGGCTTGAACGGCCCCTCCGCGATGCGATCAAAGCCCGGCTCGGCCAGGTCGGCGGCGTGGGCGGACGCGGCAGAGGCGAGCGTAAGGCCCGCCGTCGCTTGCAAGAGGTGGCGCTTGGTCAGCATGATTTCCGTTCCTGTCGGCAAGTTATAGTCATATTTGAAAATATTTTTCCTATATGAAAACCACCCTGTCAAGCGCGATCCGGCTTCTCGAACGTCCAGATGCGGATCATGGCCCGGCCGATATGGCGGGTCCAGTCGGGGTTCAGCCTGACCAAAGCTTCGCCGCC
>CAMLPZ010000299.1 GCA_946482045.1 uncultured Asticcacaulis sp. | reverse complement strand
AAGGCGCTCGACGGCAAGCTCGACGCCTTTATCTGCTCTGTCGGTTCGGGCGGAACGCTGGGCGGTATGAGCCAGTATCTGAAGAGCCAGAACTCCGACATCCAGATCGGTCTGGCCGATCCGTTCGGCGCGGCGCTTTATAGCTACTACACGACCGGCGAACTGAAATCCGAAGGCACCTCGATCACCGAAGGCATCGGCCAGGGCCGCATTACCGCCAATCTCGAGGGCATTCACGTCGATCGCTCCTACCAGGTGTCGGACGAGGAGTGGCTGCCAGTGCTCTACGACATGATCCAGACGGAGGGATTATGCCTTGGCACCTCAGCGGCCCTGAACGTCGTCGGCGCCATGAAGATGGCGAAGGACCTAGGGCCGGGAAAGACGATTGTCACCGTGCTGTGCGACTACGGCAACCGCTATGCATCGAAGATTTTCAATCCGGCCTTCTTAAAGGAAAAAGGTCTGCCGACTCCGCCGTGGTTCCCGGATACGGGGGCTGCTGCGTAAAGGTGTTGAATAGCGCAAAGAGTTGGACTGCCTTCGCCCTCCCCATTCATGGGGAGGGGGGACCGCCGTTTACGGCGGTGGGCGGGGCTATGCGCGGCTGGCAAGGGGTAGAACAGCTTGAAAATATGGAGCGAAGGGCTGAAATTTTTCGGCCCCGCCCACCATTGGCTCCGCCAATGGTCCCCATCGCGGGCGAAAGCCATACTTTCGCTGCCGCTCTGCCCCACACGTGGAGAGGGCGAAGTAAGCCCTTACCTATACAACCTTGCCTAGATATCCTGCGCGGCAAACACGGGGCGCTCCTTGGCGCCACCCGCCGCGGGCTCGGCATGTCTCGCTTCGGCGCGCAGCCAGTCCATGAAACGCAACTGGGCCGGGCTGGGTTCGCGCGTCTGCGGCCACACCAGGTAATAGCCAAAGTTCAGCGGCGCATCGGCCTCATCGAACAGCACAATCAGCCGGCCCGCCTGCAAATCGGCCTCGGCAATCGTCCGCTTGGCCAGGGCCACGCCACGGCCGGCAACAGCGGCCTCGATGACCATAGACGCCTGGTTGAAACGCGGGCCTCTGGAGGCGTCGATGCCTTCGACGCCATGCGCCTTGAGCCACATGGCCCAGTCCGGGCAGCTCGGGTCGGTCTCGAAGCCGACATCGTGCAGCAGGACGTGGTGCGCCAGGTCGGCGGGCTTCTTCATCGGCGCGGCTTCGAACAGAAGCGGCGAGCACACCGGCACGACGGATTCGGCCAGCAGGTGCTCGACGTTCAGCCCGTTATAGTGACCGTTACCGTAGCGTACGGCCAGGTCGATGTCGGAGACGGCGAAGTCAACCGGCTGCATGTCGGCGCTGACCCAGACGTCGATGTCTTCGTTAGCGGCGCTAAACTCGTAGAGACGCGGCATCAGCCACTTGGCGGCGAAGCTGGGCGCGGCAGAGACGGTGACGCGGCCCTTGCTAATGCCGGCCTTCATCAGGCGGGTCGCCTCGAACATCTTCTCGAAGGCTTCCTTGAGGATCAGGGCGGACGCCTTGCCGGCATCGCTCAGCACGACACGGCGGCCATCGCGGACGAACAGTTCGACGCCGACATGTTCTTCGAGAAGGCGGATCTGCTGCGACACCGCGCCCGGCGTGACGAACAGCTCTTCGGCCGCTTGCTTGAAACTCTCGTGCCGCGCCGCCGCCTCGAACACGCGAAGCGCCGACAGCGGCGGCAGTCTATCCCTGGACATGCCGTAACCCCTGCTAAATTCAGCGCCCTAATATAGCGCTTTTCAGTTTAACAAAACTATCTATCTGCCTCTGGAGACAAATAATGACCGACGCAAACCCCCTGCACCAAGTCGACGCGCTGGAAGCGGGTCAGACCTGGACAACGGACGTCGTCGTCATCGGCGCCGGACCGGTCGGCCTGTTCAGCGTCTTTGAGCTGGGACTTCTAGACATCAAGGCCCACCTGATCGACATCCTCGATAAGGTCGGCGGCCAATGCGCCGAGCTGTATCCGGAAAAACCGATCTATGACATTCCCGCCTGGCCGATCATCTCGGGCGACGACCTGACCAAGCGCCTGCTGGAGCAGATCCATCCGTTCGGCGCCAAGTATCACCTCGGCGAAATGGCCGTGGCGGTACGCAAGATCGAAGAAGGCGAGGAAGACGCGGGCCTGTGGGAAGTGACCACCGACCAGAAGACGGTCGTGCGCGCCAAGGCGATCATCATCGCCGCCGGCGGCGGGTCCTTCCAGCCGAAGAAGCCACCGATTCCGGGCATCGAAGGCTTTGAAAACATCGGGCCGGGCAAGGGCGTTCACTATGCCGTGCGCAAGATGGAGACCTTCCGCGGCAAGAAGATCGTCATTTCGGGCGGCGGCGACTCGGCGCTCGACTGGACGCTGAATCTTCAGCCGATCGCCGAACGCGTTACCCTGATCCACCGCCGCGACGACTTCCGCGCCGCGCCGCACAGCGTCGCCCAGATGCGCCAACTGGTCGCCGACGGCAAGATGGACCTGATTATCTCCCAGGCCACGGCCCTGAAGGGTGAGACGGGCCACTTCCTCGAATCGGTGCTGATCGAGGACGCCGACGGCAATGAATCGCACATCGAAGCCGACGCCTTCCTGCCCTTCTTCGGCCTGACCATGAAGCTGGGTCCGGTAGCGGAGTTCGGCCTGAACCTGCATGAAAACCTGATCCCGGTGGATACGGAAAAGTTCGAAACCTCGACGCCGGGCATCTTCGCCATCGGCGACATCAACTATTATCCGGGCAAGCTGAAGCTGATCCTGTCGGGCTTCCACGAAGCGGCGCTGATGGCGCAACAGGCGCACCGCTATGTCCACCCGGACCGCAAGCTGCGCTTCCAATACACGACGTCGTCGAGCGACCTGCAGAAGAAGCTGGGCGTGAAATAATCGGGTTTGGGGCCTGCGGCCCCAAGTCTTCCTAATCCAAAAGAAAGCCCCGCCCCTGAAGGGCGAGGGCTTTTCTTTTGGAAAATAAAGGTTTGTGGAGTCACGGACCCCACACCCGATTGTTTTACGTCAGGTGATCCGCAGCAATCTATGGCCGGAAAAACAACCCCAGCTTCAGACTCTCCCCAATCCGATGGGCGCGCACCATGAAGTATTCGACAGCCGCCTCATTGGGCGCGATGTCGCGCAGGGTCTGCTCGAACAGATAAAGCCATTCGCCGAAGTGTGCCGGCTCGATCGCCGGCACGCGCATATGCGCTTGCATCGGCCGGCCCGAATAGCCGCCGGAGTGCAGCGCTACCGACGCCCAGAACTGTTTCAATTTCGCCAGGTGATCCGGCCAGTCGTCGACGGCGCCATTGAACACCGGCCCGAGACGTTCGTGCACACGCACACGGGCATAGAACTCCTCGACCAGGTGATCGATAAAAGCCTCGTCCACGCCGATGGCGGCCGCTTCGCGGCGGATTTTTTCTCTTGCGGCCAAGGCGTGTTCTGACGTCATATCCATATCATAACACGCCGACATAGCCCGGCCCATGCGGCGGCTTGTCCCGGCCTTCGAACAGGGAAAATGATCATGTTGCACCAGGGAAGCTGCCATTGCGGCAAGATCGCCTTCGAGGTCGAGGGCGATTTCGAAACCGCCATCGACTGCAACTGCTCTCTGTGCCGGCGGCGCGGCAGCCTGCTGGCCTTCGTTAACGCTTCGGCCTTTACGTTAAAAACACCGGAATCGGACCTCAGGACCTACACCTTCAATTCGCACAAGCTTCAGCACCATTTTTGCGGCACCTGCGGCATCGCGCCGTTTTCCGAAGGCAGCCGCCCCGACGGCACACCTACGCGCGCCATCAACCTGCGCTGCTTGCCTGACCTTGATCTCGACGGCCTTAAGGTCCGCAAATGGGATGGCGCTAAACACTAGCCGAGGCCACAGGACCTGCAAACCCACGTTCGCCAAGGTTTGCGCGCATTGTTTCCTTATTTCCGCCCTCCTAGCCTCCGACAGTCCGGGCAGGAGCCAGAATCATGCGTCATGAACAGTTTTATCACGGCAACAATATCGCCTTCGAAATCGACGCCGATTTTATCGACGGCGGCGAATGCACCTGCGCCCTGTGCCGGCCGCACTCCAGCCTAGTGGCCTTTGCCTCCCGCGACGGACTGACGGTCGATGTACCCGGCATCCATGCTCCGCATTTCAATCGCCAGCGCCTGACCCATTCCTTCAGCCAAGTCGCCGACGCGGATACACCGCACACCCGGCCGTTTGGCACGTGGAACAACGCCCGGTCGGCCTAACAAAATCGCGTTAGTCGCCCTAAAGCTTCCATCCACAAACCATCGCTTTATTTCACAGGTCTGAAACCTTACATTCAGGCCTGTCGAAGTACGAGTGTAAGCGATGTTAGCCCTCCCCCTGTCATGGCCATTGGAAAACCGTCAGGTCGTCCTGATCGGCGAAGGTGCGTGGCTAACGCGCAAACTCAACCTGTTTGCACGCACGCCGGCGCAATTGACCGTCTTTACGCCAGAAGAGCCCACCCTGATCGAGGCCGAAGCCGCCGTCCATACCCGCTGGCCCGATGCCTCGGAACTGAGCGACGCTGCCCTGATCGTCGTTGCCTTCGAAGACCGGGCACTGGCTGAAAAAGGGGCGGGTCTTGCCCGCACCTCGCGTGCGCCACTCAACGTCGTCGACTATCCCGATCTCAGCGACTTTCATTTCCCGGCGATCATCGATCGTGGCCCTCTGAGCATCGGCGTCGCCACTGGCGGCACCGCGCCCGTGCTGGCGCGTGAAACCCGTCGCAAGATCGAAGCCGCCGTGCCGCCGTCCGACACACACATCGCGGAGTTCGCGCTGGCCATCAGCCCGCTGCTGCGCGAGGCCATCGGCAATGTCGATGACCGCCGCCGCTTCTGGGAAG
>CAMLPZ010000298.1 GCA_946482045.1 uncultured Asticcacaulis sp. | reverse complement strand
CGTCGCTATAGACGTCCGACGGCACGACCTGCGCATCCATCAGCGCGCCACGCGCCCCGATCAGCAGCCGCAGCGTCAAAAGATATTGCATGAGACCGACCAGGACGTACTCCGTCCGATCACTTTGCCAGCCCTTGGCGCCTATCCGGTCAGCGATAAACAGGCCAAGCGCCGCGAAACCCAGCAGCAGCCAGGGAATGCGCATGCCCTGGACGGAGAAGCTGAGTGCAGCGTCATCCGGATAGAGGCTCTTGACGACGTTAAGCTTCTGACCCGTCACGCTGAAATCGCGGCCCTTGAAGTCGCACAGGGAGCTTGCGCCACCCAGCAGGGGGCCATCATCGGCCCGGTTCATGGGGGACCCATTGCGGTAACTGCCGTCAGCCCTCAGGCTGCCATTGCCGAGCGCCGAGAAGACCAGGGTCTTTTCCGGGGCGCCATAGTCGACAATCGGATTGTTGGCGGACAGCCGCGTCAGGTTGAGGCGCGGACTGGCGCAGGTGCCGGCCTGGGCAACAAGCGGCGTCTTCGGCCGCAAGACTATGGTGCTGCCCGTATCTTCGACTGCGAGTGTCTGCCGCGACACCATGCGCACTGGACCTGCCAGCTCCGCATCCGGCATGTCGAGCCGGAAAAGCGACACCCTCACGGATTGCCTGGGCGCCAGATTGACGCGTGTATCGGCTGGCGTGGCCCCTCCCATGATCCTTACGCCCGGATCGAGCATCAGCAGGTGCCAGCGCCCGTCAGGCGTATGGAATATGGCCGATTGTTTGCCGACAAAGGCAGAGGGGCGAAAAACACGCTGGTGGTAATGCGGCTTGCGGCCGGAAACGGGCGTTGCGGCCAGCGTCTTGCGCCAGGTGCCGGCGTGAAAATCAAAGGTTTTGGCGCATGCGGCATCGAGGCAGATCCGCGCCGATTTGCCGAGTTCGGTGGCCCGGTCGAAGCGCAAGGCCTTGCCGTCACGCCAGGCAACCACCATAGCCGGACGGCCCGTTGCCGGATCGCCGGGCGCGGTCTTTAGCGTTACGGTCCGGTCGGAGGTCGATACCGTTACGAAGTCTCGGTGCGCGGGTGTCGCGGGCTTATGGGCCGTGTCCGCCGCGTAAGGCATGACGACGAAATCGGCATAATCGTGATGATCGCCCACGATCAAGGCGTCCCTGGCCGGTGTCTTCGGGTCGGCGCCAAAGCTTGTCAGGTGGACCGACAGGGCTTCCCGGTTCGGGCTGGCGGCCCCAATCAGAAAAAGCGCGCCAATCATGCCCAGCAGCGCCGCCGACCGTATCCATGAGCCCAGCCGCGGCTTTTCCAACTGCGCCCAGATGAACAGCAGGGTGCAGGTGACGAAGACGGCGAATGTCGGGCTCAAAGCCATGACGTCAGGCGCCTATCCGGCGGAAGGCGCTGACCGCCACGGGCAGGGGCGACAGGACAAAGGCGAAGCCTGCGAACAGCAGCAGGATCAGCCCGCCGGGGAGACCAACCTCTTTCAGGCTTGGGCGGGCCATGATGGCCGCCGCACCGCCGCACGAAGTGGTGGGATCGTTCGCGACCACAAGGCGCCGGATGACGCCGATTTCAGCGCGAGACCAGACACTCTGAGGCATGGGGCAGACCTTCTGCTTGAACCAGGCGGCCTTGTCGGTGCTGCAGCCGCCATTGCCGGCGCATGGGGCCGGCCGGATCAGGGGGTCTTTCTCGGGGGCAGTGGACGCGCATTGCAACTCGATTTGGCATGCGCCCGTTTGCACCGCCAGCAGCCGCCGTTTCTGGTCGAGTTCCGCAAGCCAGCCATAGCAGGTCGTGGTGTCGAAGCCCGCGCAGGCGCGATGCGCCGGCTCCTTGTCAAAGGCCGCGGCATTGAGATCGGCGTGGACCCAGCGGTTCTGGGCCAGCAGCATAAGCCACGCCAGTATCAGCGCCACCAGAAACCAGGCCAGCAGCAGCAGGTGGTTGCGGCGGTCGGCGTAGATTTCGCCGTAAAAGGCGGTAACGGTCTTCAGCATGCTCACGACCGCGCCTTCTTCGGCGTCAGCGGCTTTGCGCCCTTCCTGCCTTTGATGTGCATGATGAATTCATAGAGCTTGCCGTCACGGCTGTAGCGATTATGCAGGTCCAGGGCCTCGAATATCCACTCGAGGACGTCATAGACGCCGTTCTCCGGCAGGCGGTAGTTGATGCGCGCCTTGTCCAGCCCCGAAAAGGCGGTGACGAAGCCGTATTTGCGGCTCGAGAACTTGCTGGCCAGCGGTTTCATGCCTGCAATGTCCTTTTCCATGAGTTGGTCCGGCGCCGTCGCCATGCGCGTGCGGCCATCAATGGTCTCGACCTGGAGTTTCTGCAGGGCGATGTCCGACACGCCGCCCGACCGCAGCATCAGGGCCAGTTCGAGCCGTCGTGCCTGCTCCCGTCCGGCGTCGGCGGCCCGGATCGGCGCGCTCGTGGCCGGTGGCGTCGCTTTGGCTGACGCAATACGGCGCTCAAGCTGGTCGGCCTTGGACAAGGCGACGTAGATCGGAGGAGACTTCGCTTTCGAATAGGGCAGGCGAACAATGTTCGAGATGAAGGTGTGAAGCTCGCGTTCGGCGCGGCAGTGGTCCGCCAGCCGGCGAATGACCTGGCCCAGCAAGCGGCGCGACTCGTACGGGATCTCATCCAGTACGGCGCGATCGAAGTCTTCGCTGTCTCCAAGCGTTTTCTGTTCGAGATAGGCGGCGAGCGCGGCGTAGTAGTTCTCTTCGGCGATATGCGGTTGCGCCTTGCCGCGGATGATCGCTTCGGTGGTCTGCGCCGCCAGGTAGGCAAGCACGCTGTCAGGCAGCTTGACGGCTTCAAGGCCCTCGGCGGCAAGGGCCTCATCATAGTGTTGCGCCAGCCAGGGCAGCACGCCGTCGGCATCGATGAAGTCGCCATATAGCTGGCCGGAGAAGGCGACCTCGTCGGCGGGAAGCAGAATGACGAGGCCACGCGACTTGGCGAAGACCTCGTCGATGGCCGCCTTGACCTCCGGCCGCAAGGTTTCGTGCGACCCGTCCTGCTCCAGGTATTCGCGGAAATATTCGCCGGGGATGTCGACGATGGCGAACTTTTCATAGGCCTCGTCGAACTCGAAGACATGCACGCTGGGGAAGGTCGTGCTGGCGATGAAGGTCCCGTTCTGGGCATAGCCCGGCGTGCAGCCGTATGGAGAGTCGTTTTGCTGGATCTCGTATTTGAAACGGTTAAGGAAGAAGGTCTTGCCAGCCGTCGGAAAGCCCAGCAGCGTGATGATCTTCATGTCTTCGTCATGACACGTCTTCATGTCGCGCAGAAAGTCGGCCACCTCCTTGTCGAGTGGCGGCCCGGCGGGTTCTGCCGGCGCAGGGGGCGGTATGGCTTCCGCCGGCGCTTCTATCGGCGCCACGGACGGCGCCGGTGTTTCCTGTGGCGCGCTGAGCGTGATGACATTGGCTGGCGAAGGCTGCGCCGTCCCGGCTTTCAGGATCGGCACGCCGACCTCGTCGACGCCTTCACAGATGGCGCATCGCGCCTGGCTGGGCGGCATGTCGCGGCCGCAATTGCTGCATTGGTATTGAGCGTCAGCCATGTCGTCTACTCGCAGGCACGTCCGCCTGATATATCAGGGGAACAAGTTCGATTAACAGTCGGGTTTTGATGACCGAACCGGGGAGGGTCAGGTGGCGGTTCAACATCGCCGCCATGCCGCCAAGTTCGATGCGTCGGAAAAGGTCGCGCGCCGACGCAACCAGGCGATCCGCCGTCTCCGCCCCCATGTCACGGGACAGCAGTCCGTCATAAAGCATCACAGCCACGTCCGGCCGGACGCTGACGAAGATGCGTGGCAGGTCCGGCCGCGCCGACAGGGCAGCCAGCAAATCGTGGCGCTCGATCAGGCGCGTTGTTACGGCCCGGTCCAGGTCCCGGCAAACGGCATCACTATCCAGTATGTAACCGGCGATGGCCCCCAAAACGCTCAGCAGCGGCTGGTGGCTGGGCGCCTCGAAAACGTAGAGTGTTTGGCGCAGATGGTCTTTAAAGCCGTCCGCCTGCACGAACCAACCGAACAACTGCCGCGACAACCTGGAGAAAAATCCGTCGCATTCGGACACGGGTACGGCCGCGAAGCGCAGGACCTGGCTTAATGCGTTGTCATAATCCATCTGGCCGATGGCAGTGATGGCCGAAGACCTGACCTGGTCTTCAATTGTTTCAGCGTTGCCGATAATGGCTTGCGCGGCGGACCGGATCTCAGGCGCGAGCAAGCCGGTAAAGCGGTCACGGATGCGAATGGCCAGGGGCGGAGTGTAAGGCTGGCCGTCGAAGCCCGTCGCCGTCATTCGTACCTGATCATAGCCGGGGATCTGGCTTTCACGGCCAGGGGCGACAACGATCAAGCCGCTGTCACCGATCGCCGGGGCCCAATGCGGCGACGTGGCCCAGCCCAGGGGCGGAACGTGCACTTCCGGTGGCAGCCGGGCGACGATCGATGACAGCACGCTTTCGGCCGGCGTGCCGTCGGTCACGACCTGACGGCGGTGCCATCTCGGCTCGAGCCCTGTCCAGTCATGGTCCGGGGCCGCGGGTGGGTCCGGTTGATCGACCACCAGAGGGGCGCGCGCGAAGCTGTCGCTGCCGTCGGGTTCGGGGATCAAGGGCAGCAGGGCGAGGCTTACGCGCTCCTGGTCCTGTCCCAGCGTTGCCGGTACGATGACGGCGTTGGCGAAACAGGCAAAACCATTCTCTGTCCGGCCTTGGTTGCGGGCGCGCAGTACGATGCGATCGCCGCCCGGAAGCGGCAGACAGGCCACGGCGTCGGGCTCCGATGTCTCCGCCCAGCGGGCCAGGGCAAGCGGCAGGTTGCGCGCCTGCGTTCCCGGAGACGTCGTCGCGTCCGGCGCCCGTGCTTCGGCCCGAACGCGGAAATC
>CAMLPZ010000297.1 GCA_946482045.1 uncultured Asticcacaulis sp. | reverse complement strand
GTCTGACGCGGCAGTGGCGCCTGTACGGGTAGGAAGGACACGGCGGCCTTCTGGCCGGCTTTCAGCGGCAGGGCGAATTCAATCGCCCTGGTGGCCGGATCGAACTGGGCCGCATAGGTCTTGCCGCCGCTTATGACCGACCAGCCGCCGGTGCTCTTGCCAGAATGCCCCAGGCTGGCCGCAGGCACGCTGACAAAGGCCGCGTTTTGGTCGAAGGCTGAGGGGTTTTCGATGCTGATCATCGTCTTCAGCGGCTCTATGGGCTGAAGCTTCATGTCGGCGATCGCGGTTGCTGCCAGCAGGAAAGCGCCGACGCCGTAGTAATGGGTATGGTCGTATTCGACGGCGTCCGGGCGGTCGCTCACTGGCTGGACATAGCCCAGCTTGCCGTCGGGATGGACGGAGCGCACCAGGGCGGTCCAGCCCCTGCGGACGGTCGGCTCATAGGTGGCGCGGTCGAGGATGCCGGCATTGATGCCCCAGGCAAAGCCATAGGTATAGAAGCCGGTGCCGCTCGATTCCGGCAGGGCCGTGGCCGGGTCGCTCAGGAGCGATGGCGACCAGTAGCCGTCGTCTTTCTGAATGCTGGCGAGCTTGGCGGCCATCTCCTTGAAGACCTGCACAAAGCGGGGACGGTCGGGGTCGTTCTGAGGCAGGTGCGGAATCAGCAGGGCCAGCCCTGCGAATACCCAGCCGTCGCCGCGCGACCAGAAGACCTTTTTGCCGTTAATGTCGCGGCGGTCGAAGAAGCGGCTGTCGCGGTAATAGAGGTGCTCTTCCGTGTCGTAGAGATAGTCGTGCGCCGCCCAGTATTCCTTCTTGGCGAATTCGCGATATTTGGGATCGCCGGTGATCCGCGATAGCTCGATCCACGCCGGGGGCGACATGAACAGCGCGTCGCACCAGCACCAGCGCTTGTCGCAATCGACGCCCTTGGGGCCATAGTCGCTGTGGGCCAGGTCGACGTTCGACGGATTGGCCAGAATGGCGTCGAAGTGCTTGCGAACGCCCGCGATCGATTCCGGACCAGCGCCGTTTTTATAGGCCCACAGATAGGACTGGCCGATCACGTGGTCGTCCGCGTGATAGACACGTTCGCCAAGGGCCCAGCCGTTGGCTTCGCCGCGTGCCAAGATCGCCTGCTTGAACTGCGGCGCTGCGCCGTGGTCGGCCAGCTTGGTCAGGCCGACGAACAGCGCGCCCTGTTCCCAGCTTTTCGGGCCTGGATAGCCGCGCGCCGCGTTCGGCGTCAGGCCGCCGGCCAAAGTCGCCAGTTGCCAGTCACCGACCTTTTCCGCCAGGGCCAGGACCTCGGCCGACGTCCAGGGCACGGGCGCCGTCGACGGCACGGACTGGACAGGCGTGGGCGCAGCAGCAAGGACGGCGGGGGGGACCGCGGCCAGACTCAGGCTGGCGACGAGCAGGGCTTTAAAGGTCATGGTTTCCTCCCGTTTTTTATTGAATATCGCAGATAGCCACGCTGTCCACAGCCACCGGTGTTGCCGTCTGTCCGTAATTATTATCGGAACGGCGTATCATATATAGATGTGGTGTCAACTGCGCGGTCTGGCGTCTGAAGGCGCGCTTATGGACGGCTTTGGTCCGTAACTCGGCGAGGGGCGGAGATCACCGGTTCGTTGTCGGCCGGCGGCTTGAAGGTTGGGAGCTATCGAGCAGCCGGGGGGGTATATAATGATTATTTGCGGGCCGCCGTCCGGTCGGGACTGGGGGTGACGGCTTCGTGACTCAAAAGGAGCTCAGAGAAAAAAAGGCGTTCCCGACACCCAGGGATGAGGTCACTGTCGGGAACGCCAAGGTTTGGCGGGTCGTCGGTTAGAGGCGCAACCGACGCCAATTGGCCTTGCGGATGGGGTTGAACCCCTCTCCGTCGGGATCTGAGGTCGGCGTGGCTCTCAGCTTCTTCCCGTAATAATTTACCGCGCCATAATGACAGCGCTAACATTGGCGACGATGGCCATTTTCATTTGCCAGGCATCAATATGGCGGGCAAATGAGTATCAATTCATCATTTACGCATTCTGACCCTGTCGCATCAGGCAAGCATGGCTCGCCTTATCACTCACTTTGATGACAGCGCTAACATAAAAAAGCAAGATTATCAAGTCGAGAAAGGGGAATTGTCACGGAATAATTCAAATGATTTTTCAAGCCGACATGATCGGTTATCGGATCAGGCGCTTTCGCGCACCTTGAGTTCAAAGCCCAAATCCAAATGTGGTTTGGTAAGCGGGCGACCTTCGAGAAGGGCCATCAGCATGTTGGCCGACTGAGCGCCGACTTCGTAACGGGGGGTGGCGACCGATGTCAGCGCTGGCACGATGCAGGCGGATGAAGGAACGTCGTTGAAGCCGCCGATCGCCAGTTGTGCAGGCACGGCTATGCCGCGGCGCTGGCATTCGAACAGGCCGCCCTGCGCCAGGTCGTCGTTGCAGAAAAAGACGGCGTCGGTATCGGGCGCCTGGCGCAGCAGCCGGGTGAGCAATATGCCACCCAATTCCGTGGAAGAGGGATCGGGCACCAGCAGTTCACGGTGCGCCTGGTAAAGGCCGGCCTTGATCAAGGTGTCGCGATAGCCACGGCTGCGCGCCAGGGTGCGCGAATCCATCTGCGAGCCGATAAAGGCGATGCGCGTCCGTCCGGAGGCGATCAGATGCTTGGTCATGGCCTCGGCAGCCGCTTCCTGCGAAAAGCCAACGCTGTACAGGTCGTCCTGATCGGAAAGCTCCATCATGTGCACGACCGGAATCTTGAGCTGCTCGATCAGCCGGCGCGTCGATTCGCGGTAATTGAGGCCGGTCAGCAGGATGCCGTCTGGGTCGAAGGCCAGATAGGCGCGGACGAGAGCGTCCTCCTCTTCCGAGGAATAATTCGTGACGCCCAGCAGCATGTGATAGCCTTTGGGACGCAGGACTTTTTCGATCCCATCCAGCGTTTCGACGAACACCATGTTGCGTAAGGAAGGCACCAGCACGACGATGTTCATCGATCGCGCTGAGGCGAGCGAACTGGCGGCGCGGTTCGAGACATAGCCCATATCGTAGGCTATGCGCTGGATGCGTTCTCGCACATCGGCGGCGACCTTGCCGGGATAGCGGAACGACCGCGAGACCGTGATGGTCGAGACGCCGGCCTTAAGCGCCACATCCTCAAGCGTTACCCGCCCCGTGCTGGAAGCTCTGGCCTTGGGGTTTGTCGCGCTCTTGATCAAAAGTCACTCCGTAGTTGGATCATCCAAGGACAGCGCTAACAGAGTCTGGACTCTTCGCAGTTGCCAAAGCGGACCGACCGAATCAGCGTGATGCGAAGCGCGAATACGCAATACAGTTAAATCTAGAAGGCTAAATAGTCGGTTCTGTCAATTCATTGCCTGTGAATGCGCGTGCGCTTCTGTATTGCTGGCCGTTTGTCTCTAAACATCGTATACTCATTGTATTCGTTGTAGATGCGCAATATCGTAGGTGCGACTATCCGGCGGGCTCTGGACATAATCGGACGTTGAAACCGCCATAACCACGGTTTTCATATGTAGGTTTTTATGTTAGCGCTGTCATTAAAAGATAATGTGGGAGGATACAATGCGAGTGCTGTTAACCGCTACCGTGTGCGCGTTTCTGTCCGTCATTTTGCCGTTAGAGGCAGGCGCCGCCGCCCCGAAGCCGGCCTCACAGTCGGCCTATGAGATCGCCCCGGACGATCCCCGCGCCATCCGTGTCCAGGCCAAGGGCGACGGGATGGCCGACGACACGGCCGCCATCCAGGCGGCGATCGACAAGGCCAAGGGCGGCGGCATCGTCTTTCTGCCGTCGGGCCGCTATCGCCTGACCAGCAGCCTCAATGTCTGGCCGGCGGTGCGCATCTTTGGTGTCGGCCCCAAGCGACCGGTCTTCGTCCTCGCCGACAATACGCCGGGCTTTCAGACAGGCGTGGCTTCGATGATCGTCTTCACCGGTGATGACCAGTACAATGTCGGCAAGGTGCCTGTGCCGGTTAAAAGCTTCGTGCCCTATAGCGAAACCATTCGCGACGCCAATTCCTCGACCTTCTATTCAGCGATGAGCAATGTCGATTTCGAGATTGGCCAGGGTAACCCGGCCGCGACGGCGGTGCGGTTCCGCCTGGCGCAGCACGCGTTTCTCAGCCACATCGACTTTCACCTGGGTTCAGCGCTGGCCGGCATCTATCAAGCCGGCAATGAGGGCGACAATTTGCGCTTTTTCGGCGGGCGCTATGGCATCCTGACCGAAAAGACCTCGCCCGCCTGGCAATATACACTGCTCGATTCCGAATTCGACGGCCAGTCCGAAGCCGCCATCCGCGAGCACGAGGTCCGTCTGACCCTCGTCAATGTCAAGATCCGCAACACCAAGACCGGTATCGAGATCGACGAAGGCTATAGCGACTCCCTCTGGGGTAAGGATGTCCGCTTCGAAAACCTGTCGAATGCTGCCGTCGTCATCAGTAATGAGAACAGCGTCTTTACCCAGGTTGGCTTCGATAATGCCCAGGCCAAGGACGTGCCGGTCTTCGCCAGGTTCCGCGAAAGCGGCAAGACGGTGGCTGGCAATGGACCGGCCTACATCGTCAAAAGCTTCACCCATGGCCTGACCCTCCCGGCTCTAGGGGCCACAGGGACGTTCGAAACGCGCGTCGACGCCAGGGCGGTCGCAAAGCTGCCCGCTGCGCGCCCGGCGGCGCTTAAGCTGCTGCCGGCGGTCAAGCAGTGGAAGAGCGCCCGTGACCTGGGGGCCAAGGGGGACGGCGTCACCGACGATACGGCGGCGTTGCAGGCGGCGATCGACAAAAATCGCGTCGTTTACCTGCCGGCGGGCCATTACCGCGTCAGCGATACTTTGCGCCTCAGGCCGGACAGCGTGCTGATCGCGCTCCACCCAAGCCTGACCCATATCTTCATCGAGGACAGTACGCCGAACTATCTGGGTGTCGGCGGTCCGAAGGC
>CAMLPZ010000296.1 GCA_946482045.1 uncultured Asticcacaulis sp. | reverse complement strand
ATCAATGTTCGCACATTAAATCAATAGGATGATTAGGTTTTTACCCTAGAGCGATTCAATGCCAAAAAGTGTGCAGCGTTTTTTGGTATAATGTCGCGTCAAAACAAAAACCTAGAGCATGATGACGGTTCCACCAAAACGCATCATGCTTTTGGGGCCGACGGCAACGGGCTGGCTTTTGCGCCGACGCGGGGTCGCTGACCTACGTGATCGGCGGTGCGCATAAAAGGTGGTCCAGCATTACCTGGTGCAGTAAGGTAGGGCGAAATCCAGTGCGGGTTGTAATCCCGATCGATCGTGTCGACCCGGTTAGGGGAGGGCCCATGATCTTCAGAAGCCCTTGCCGTATCTCATAGTCCACCTGCCGGGCCGACAGCAATGCCGCCATGTCCGAACGCAGAAGCAGGGCGCGTGCCGCCACAAGCGAGGCGCATTCGACGACGCGGCGGGGCGAGGGTAGGCCCTTGTTGGCCATGAACTGTTCGAACACGATGCGGCCAGGTGTCTCGGGGCGCGGTAGGATCCAGGCGAGGCTGCCCAGCTGCTCAGGTGTCAGCTTATCGCGGTCGCTGTCGAAACCCGGCGCAAACGGATGACCCGCCCGGACGACAATGGTGAGGGGATCGTCGAACAGGTGCTGCTGTACGATCAGCTTCGATGGCGAAGGATTACGGAGGGCGCCCAGAATGAAGTCGATCTCTCCGTGCAACAGGCCGTGCAGCTGGACATCATAGGGGCCATCGATGATGCGAATGCGCGCGTCGGGATAGTCGGCCAATGTGGCAGCCACCGCGTCCGGCAGCCATCCGGAGCGGGCCAAGGGGAGGGCGCCGATCGTCACCGTGCCCGCCACCTGGCCCTGAAGCTCGCGGACTTCGTCGCGGCCCATCACCAGTTCGGTATGGTAAAGCGCGAAATGCCTAGCCAGTTCGCGTGCCTCGGGTGTCGGCTGGTCTTGCATCAGGCCTATACCGCACAGGGTTTCCAGTTCGCGCACCGAGCGGTGGACGCTGGGCTGGGACAGGTTGAGCCGGCGCGCGGCTTCGGAAAAAGACGACGCCTGAATAACAGCAGAAAGCGCGCGCATCTGGGCGCCTGTCACCAGCCGCGCAATTGGCACACGCGCGCGGTCGGCCCGGCGCATGGCAATCACGCTTTCGGCGTCCTTCAAATGGTCCAGCGCCCGCCGCACGCGGTTCAAAAAGGCTTCGCCTTCCGGCGTCGGCGTCATGCCCTTTGATGTCCGCACGCACAGGCGCGCACCTGTATCGCCTTCCAGGGCGGTGATCGCGGCGGTGATCGACGGCTGGGTCATATGGATGTGGTTAGCCGCTTTCAGTGCGCTGCCATAATGGCAGACGGCTTCAAAGGCCAGAAGGCGACGGTGGCGAAACATGAGCACTCCAGAATGTTATAACCAAAACCTATAGCACGGCACGCACTTCCGTCTAACGCCTGTTGCGTTCGCGGGGGCATAAGCAGTGGCGAAGAGGAGCCCGACCATGCCCGTCGTTGTCACCGATATCCGCCGCCCAGATCCCGCCGCCTGCGCGATACTGGAGCGCCATGGCGTTGCCACCGTCCACGAAGCGCAGGGCAGGACGGGTCTGATGAACTCAGGCATCCGGCCCATCTATCCGACGGCCATTGCCGGTCCCGCCGTGACCGTCGAACTGGCGCCAGGCGACAACTGGATGATCCACGTCGCCGTTGAACAGTGCCAGGCCGGTGACGTGCTGGTTGTCAGCCCGACCTCTCCTTCAGAAGACGGCTATTTCGGCGACCTCTTGGCGACATCGCTGAAGGCGCGGGGCGTCAAGGGGCTGATCATCAATGCCGGCGTCCGAGATACGGCAACACTTGAGGAGATCGGCTTTCCTGTCTGGTCAAAGGCGGTTTATGCGCGTGGCTGCGTCCGCGCCACGCTTGGCAATGTCAACACGCCTCTAGTGTGCGCCGATGTCTTGGTTCGCGCCGGTGACGTGATCGTCGCGGACCGCGACGGGGTCTGCGTGGTGCCATTGGAAAAGGCCAGCGACGTCGCTGCCAAGGCGGATGCGCGGGCAGCTTCGGAGGAGGCCCGCCGGGTGCGGTTCGAGGCTGGCGAACTGGGCCTCGACATTTACGATATGCGCCAGAAGCTGAAGGATATGGGCTTAACCTACGTCCCGCAGGCGGACTATCTGAAATGAGCCAGCGCGCCATCCCGGCATGCCTGATGCGCGGCGGCACATCCAAGGGGCTATATGTCCTGAAGGACGATCTGCCGGCGGATATAGATTTGCGCGATAAGGTGTTGCTGGCGGCGCTGGGATCGCCCGATCCACGCCAGATCGATGGCGTCGGCGGCGCGCATCCCCTGACATCCAAGGTCGCCGTGGTGTCGAAATCGGACCGGCCGGACGCGGACATCGACTTTCTGTTTTTGCAGATATTTCCGGACAAGGCGATCGTCACGGACCAGCAGAATTGCGGAAACATTCTCGCCGGCGTCGGCCCCTTCGCGATCGAGCGCGGCCTGGTGACGCCATCCGGCGAGACAACCCGGGTCCGCATCCACATGATCAATACGGCCTCGACCGCCGTTGCGACGATTGAGACGCCCGACGGACAGGTCATTTACGAAGGCAGCGCCCGGATCGACGGCGTTCCGGGCGGTCACGCGCCCATCATGCTCGACTTCCTCGACGTAGCCGGTTCGAGCTGTGGCGCCCTTCTGCCGACCGGCAACGCGATTGACGAGATCGATGGCGTGGCGGTGACCCTGATCGATAACGGAATGCCGGTCGTAGTAATGCAGGCGGCCGATTTTGGCCTGAGCGGTGACGAAACGCCTGAAGCGATTGAAGCCATGGCCGACGTGCGGGCGCGCGTCGAAGCGATCCGCCTGAAGGCCGGACCGATGATGAACCTCGGCGATGTCGAAAAGGCGTCGGTGCCGAAGATGACCCTGATCTCGCCGGCCCGCAATGGCGGCGACGTGTCGACGCGGACCTTCATTCCACACCGCGTTCATGAAGCTATCGGTGTTCTGGGCGCGGTCAGTGTCGCCACGGCGCTCGCTTTGAGGGACGGCGTCACGGGCGCCAAGACCTTCGAAATCGAGCACCCGACCGGCTTTTTCAGCGTTGAAATGGAGATCGCGGGCAGGGGTAATTCGCTGAAAGTCACGCGCTCGGCGCTGCTGCGCACAGCGCGCATGCTGATGCGCGGCGAAGTCCTGGTTCCGCCTTCGATCTGGCCGAAGGAGGCGTCATGACAATTCAAACCGTTGCACTGATTGGCTTGGGTGAGGTCGGCCGCGTCATGGCCGCTGATTTGCCGTCCCATCTTGCCGTCACCGTTTTTGATACCCATGCCGCCAAACTGGATAAGCCGGGGCGTGCCACCGTCTGCGGCAGCGCTGCCGTCGCCGTCGCAGAGGCTGATCTGGTGATCAGTGCGGTGACGGCGGCGCAAACCGTCGCCGCCGCAAAATCCGTCCTGCCAGGTTTGAAAAGCGGCGCGTGGTACATGGACCTCAACTCCGCCTCTCCGGAAGCCAAGATCGCGGCGGGCGAGGTCATCGGGTCGGCCGCCGGCCGCTATGTCGAAACCGCCGTCATGTCCCCGATCGAACCGAAGCGGTTGGCGTCGCCCATGCTGCTGGGTGGTCCCTGGGCGAAGGAGTTCGCGGCCGTTGCCAGGGATCTGGGCTTTGTAGGGGCGAAATTCTATTCGGAAACGCCCGGCAAGGCGTCCGCCACCAAGCTGTGCCGCAGCGTGATGATCAAGGGTCTCGAGGCGCTGATCTCGGAATCGCTGCTGTCTGCACGCCACTACGGCGTCGAGGACACAGTTCTGGAAAGCCTGAACAATCTGTTCCCGCACACCGACTGGCCGGGATACGCGCGTTACATGATTGCGCGTACGCTTGAGCACGGCGCCCGCCGCGCCGAGGAGATGGAGGAAGCCGCCAAAACCGTTGCCGGCGCTGGGGTCACGCCGTGGATGGCCAAGGCGACGGTCGAGCGCCAGGCCTGGGCGCCGGACTATTCCAAAGCTTTGGAAGAGACAGACCTGAAAGCCATGCTGGACTGCATGCGCAATCAATTTGATCGCAAGGACGCTGCGGAATGAGCCTGGAAAACCCGCTTATCATCGATTGCCATGGCCATTATACGACGGCGCCGGCGCCACTGACCGCCTTTCGCGACGCCCAACTGGCCCACTTCCGCGACCCGCTGAAGCCGCCACCGCCCGGCGTGGTCATTAGCGACGACGAGATCCGCGAGAGCATTGAGAAAAACCAGCTGAAGCTGCTGAAAGAACGCGGCGCGGACATGACCATCTTCAGCCCTCGCGCTTCCGTCATGGCCCACCACGTCGGCGATGAAAGCGTGTCTCAGCGCTGGACGATCGAGTGCAACAACCTGATCAAACGCGTCATCGACCTCTATCCGGATTATTTCATCGGGGTTTGTCAGCTGCCCCAGTCACCGGGCGCGTCCCTACAAGGCTCTATCACCGAGCTGGAACGCTGCGTCGATATGGGTTTTGTCGGCTGCAACCTGAACCCCGATCCGTCGGGCGGCCAATTCAGCGCGCCTCCGCTGTACGACACATACTGGTACCCTTTCTTCGAGAAGATGGTGGAACTGGACGTGCCAGCGATGATCCACGTATCGGGATCGTGCAATCCGGCGTTTCACGCCACCGGTGCCTATTACATCAATGCCGACACGACCGCCTTCATGCAGTTTATCGAGGGAGACCTGTTCCGTGCCTTCCCGGAACTGCGGCTGATCATTCCGCACGGCGGCGGCGCTGTGCCCTATCACTGGGGGCGCTATCGTGGCCTGGCCGACATGCTGAAAAAGCCGGCCCTGCGCGATCACGTCATGAAAAATGTCTATTTCGACACGTGCGTCTATCATCAGCCGGGCATCGACCTCCTGTTCCAGGTGATCGATATCGACAACATCCTGTTCGGCTCGGAAATGGTCGG
>CAMLPZ010000295.1 GCA_946482045.1 uncultured Asticcacaulis sp. | reverse complement strand
TGGGCAAAATTCTCGACCGCGCCAATGTGCTGCTGACCGGACCCGAAGCCAAGGCGGGCCCCATTGCCTTTACCCGCTGGCAGTTCGCCAAGGGCAATGGCCCCTTTAAGTCCCTCTACGACGTCTTGCCCGGGAAGATGGGCGGCAAGTTCTGGCGCATTGCCGAAAAGAACGGTCTCGACCCCAAGGATTACAAGGACTACTCGCCCGTTTATGCCGTCATGAAGCTGCGCGAGGACGTCTACGAAAAGCACGGCCTTAGCACCAATGATCCGGAAAAGATGCTGATCTTCATGGCGCGCGACCGCATGACACCGATGAGGCCCGTGGCGAAATATTCGGCATCCAACCTGATCGGCAAGCTGGGCGACATGAGCAAAGAGGCCAGAAATGCCTGCGTGGCTTCGACACTGAACGAGATCGATTTCGCCGTTGGCCACGCACAAAAGGCCATGACCGCCTGGGCCAACGCCGACCTTCTGACCGCGCGCGCCAATTCCCCCAGCTCCGCGACCCTGGCCTGCCTGGAAGGCGCATCGTCAACCCGTGCCATGTTGGATCGGGCTACTGACGACACGGTTTCCGCCATCGACGCGGCGTTGTCAAAACCTGGCAAGAGCGTCATCGCCGTGCCGTTGAGCGTGCTGCTACGGCCCGATGGCGCCCTCGAACGCCTCAAGGCCAAGGGCGACGACATTTCCGAACCGGAGATGTGATGGACAGGCCGGTTTAACCAGATTTTTTACTGGTCGCATGCTTGGCCCGAAAAACCGGTTTCCACTTTTTCGGAGCATGCTTTAAAGCCTGCCGCATGACCGACCGCCTCCTGCCCTTCGACGCGCCGCTGGAACGGCTGAAAGCGCTGCATCCCAAGCTGATCGATCTCAATCTCGATCGCATGCTCAGGGTGTGCGCGGCGCTGGGCAATCCGCAGGACAAACTGCCGCCGGTCGTCCACATCGCCGGCACCAACGGCAAGGGATCGACCCTGGCCTATTTGCGCGCCATGGCGGAGGCGCAAGGGTTGCGCGTTCACGTTTATACCTCGCCGCACCTTGTGCGCTTTGCTGAGCGCATCCGGCTGGCCGGCAAGCTGATCGACGATGACTATCTGACCGATGTGCTCAACCGCGTCGAGGAGGCCAATGCCGGCCAGCCCCTGACCTTTTTCGAATCCACGACAGCCGCGGCCTTCCTGGCGTTTTCAGAAACACCGGCCGATCTGCTCCTGTTGGAAACCGGGCTTGGCGGGATGCTTGATGCGACCAATATTGTCACGCATCCGAAGCTGACCATCATCACGCCGATCGACTACGATCATCAGGGCTTTCTCGGCGACGAACTGAACCAGATCGCCCGCCAAAAGGCCGGTATCTTCAAGCGCGGCACACCTGCCCTATCGGCGCGCCAACGCGATGAAGCGGCCGCCTCTCTGGAACGACAGGCGCTGAAACTGGGCGTTACGCTCATCACCATGGGTGAAGGCTTCGATGCATGGTCCGAACACGGACGATTGGTGTTTCAGGACGAGGATGCGCTCTACGACCTGTCGCTGCCGCGCCTTGCCGGCGAGCATCAAATCGCCAATGCGGGCGTGGCGATCAAGGCGGCGCTGATGCTGGGCCTGACACCCGAAGCCATCGACAAAGGCCTGCAAACCGTTAGCTGGCCGGGGCGCCTGCAACAGATCAAGGCCGGGCCTCTGTTCAACGCTCTGCCCAACACAGCCTCGGAACTGTGGCTAGACGGTGGGCACAACCCGCATGCCGCACGCGCCTTGCGCAGTTTTATCGACGGCCTGCAGGCACGCGACCCCAAGCCGTTGCAGGTTATCTGCGGCCTGATCAACACCAAGGATGCGGGCGAGTTCTTCTCGTCGTTCGAGGGCCTCGACGCGCAATTCGCCTGCGTCGGCTTTTCGTCGGACGCCGCCATCGCGGCAGCAGACCTTGTCGTCGCTGCACACAACAAAGGGCTCGAAGCGGTCGCCGCCTCAAGCCCTCTAGGTGTCATTCAAACGCTAAGCCCGGAAGCGCATCGCGTGCTCATCTGCGGCTCGCTCTACCTGGCCGGCGATGTCCTGGCGATGTCGCCCGAGACCTGGCCGACTTAGTCCCCTCTCCCCGCTTGCGGGGTATAGCACCAGCGAAAGTATAGCTTTCGCCAACGATCGGCTAGGGTGAGGGGCAATCGGAAGGACCGCATCCGCGGAAAGAGTTTCTGCCCCTCATCCGGCCCGTTGGGCCACCTTCTCCCCGCAAGCAGGGAGAAGGAAAGATCAGGCGATCGAGTTCTCTCCTAGCCACTCCAAAAGCTTCGCCTTCGGCATGGCGCCGACCTTCATTGAGGTCATCTGGCCATTCTTGAACAGGATCATGGTCGGAATACCGCGCACGCCGAAACGCGACGGGGTCATCGGCGAGTCTTCGATGTTGAGCTTGGCAATCTTGACCTTTTCGCCCAGACCTTCGGCGACTTCTTCCAGGATCGGCGCGATCTGCTTACACGGGCCGCACCATTCCGCCCAGAAGTCGACCAGAACGGGGGTGTCGGACTTCAGCACGTCGGCTTCAAACGATTCGTCGGTAATCTTGTGGGTGCCCATGATGGCTTTCCTTTCGCGGCATCTGCCGCTCTCACTCTCTTGACGAATATGTAATTGTCGCCGTGTCAAAAATCAACGTGACAGAATTTCGGCAAGCCTGAGATTTACTAAGGTCTCACTTAAGGGCGTGAGCTTGGGACCATCGGTCCACAAAAGCGCGGCCTCCACTTTTCGTTCGGGATAGATGCCGCGCAGCAGCGCCACATAGCCAGCCATCTGGCGCTGATAGGCGACGGCGGCGTCTTCGGCGCGATCAGGCGCCGGGCGATTGGATTTATAGTCGATGACCAGAACGCGATACGGCGTGACGACCAGGCGGTCGATGCGGCCCGACAGCATGATGGCCGCGCCAGCCTCGGTCTCGCCGATCTGGCCAGCCAGGGCGACTTCGGCGCGCGAGGCTGGCCCAAAGGCTTCGGCAAAACGATCGTCATTGAGCACGGTCATGACCGCCTGGCGCATTTCGGTGCGCTGGTCGTCATTGAGATCGGTCTGGCGGTTCAGAAAACGGCGCGCCACGGCTTCGCGCATGTCCGGCGAGACATCCGGCAGCATTTCGAACAGCTTGTGGATCAGGTTGCCGCGCCGATAGCGGCCGATACCATTGGCGGTTTCGAGCGGTGATGGCGCAGGCTCATCGGCTTCGCGGTCCTCGTCACCCATCTGTGAGATCGCCTGCCAGCGTTCGGATTCAATATCGGCTTGCGCGACAAGCGCGGTGACCCATTCAGGCAGCTTGACCTGGGCCGGAACGACGCGCGCTTCGGCGGGCACCAGGCGCGCGCGTTCGCCAAACACCTGGATTACCGCCTCTTCCGTCTGTTCGGCGTCATCAAAAGGTGCGACCAGTTTCATCGGCTCGTCCTGCGTAACCATGCGGCCAAAGGCATCGCGCGCCAGGTCGTACCAGCCGGGGAAATTGGCGACCGGTGCGGCGCGCTTGCCGGCATAGGCGCACAGGGTCAGGCGATCGCGGGCGCGCGTCAGAGCGACATAGAAGAGACGCAAGCTTTCCTGGTCGTCCTTCAGCGCCGACGCGTTGCGGATATCGGTAATGGCCGGGACATCGCATTTACGGCCACCGATGCAGAGGTAGAGCCGACCATCCGGATCGGTCAGCAACAGCTCTTCGCGCCGCGACGACTTGTGCTGGGGCGCGATCGGCAGGATGACCCACGGCGCCTCAAGCCCCTTGGAGCCGTGGACCGTCATCACCCGGACGCTGCGGCCACCTTCTTCCTGCTCACGCTTGATTTCTGAGGCGTTAAACTCGAACAGGTCCAGGCATTCCGACAGGCTGTTGGCGCCCGCGCCCTCGGCCTTGAGCGCCAGTTGCAGGGTTTCTTCCAGCACGTCTTCGCATTCGTCGCCCAGCCGCGTCAGGAAGCGCTGCTTCATGCTGCGTCCGGCGCCATCGCGGCGGTTCAGCACACGCGACAGGAAGTCAAACGCCGGCAGGCGGTTGGAGGCATTTACCGCCCACAGCAACAGGATGCGCGCATCGGCGATCGGACCCTCTTCGCCGCCTGCATCGATCAACGCACCCCACAACGAAGTGCGGCGGCCGTACGAAAGCCGGAACAGTTCGTCTTCGCTGACATCGCACAGCGGGCTTCTAAGCACGCAGGCGAGTGCCAGGTCGTCCTTCGGCTGGAGACAGAAGCGCATCAGAGCGCGCAGATCCTGAAAAGCGATATGCTCACCCAGCTTCAGCCGGTCGGCACCCGAGACCGCGACACCGGCGACCTTCAGTTCCCGGATGATGTGTTCGAACAGGATGTCACGCTTGCGCACCAGGATCAGGATATCGCCGGCGTGCAGCGGCCGGCGGGTGCGCTTGGCGCGGTCCCAGACGCTGCGGCCCGCGGCGATCTCATCGGCGATGGTCGCCGCCAACTGCCGCGCCAGCCGCTTGGCCGGATGGGCTTGGCCCGGATCATCGACGGCGCGCGCTTCATAGAGGTCGTCGGCGTCGCGTTCCGCCGCGTCGATCGGCAGGACCTGCGGCCACAGCTCGACACAGGCCGGCGCCTCGGAGCGGCGCGCCTCGTGGACAATGACTTTGCCGGTAAAGTTTAGCGCTTCGGCCAAGTCCGGCCGGTAGAAGACGGTATCGACAAACCCCAGCACCTGCGGCAGCGAGCGCCAGCTTTGCGTCAGCTGCGGCGCCACGAACCTCTCTCCGGCGGCATCGATCACCTGTTTGTAACGCTGGCCCTGTTCGAGGAACTGCGACGGTTCCGCGCCCTGGAAGCCATAGATCGACTGCTTTTCGTCACCAACGGCAAAGACGGTGCGGGTCATCGAGGTGCGGCCATGGCCCGAGAAAAACTCATCGGTCAGGGCGCCGACGATCGCCCACTGGTCTTCGGACGTGTCCTGCGCCTCATCGACCAGGATGTGCTCCAGGC
>CAMLPZ010000294.1 GCA_946482045.1 uncultured Asticcacaulis sp. | reverse complement strand
CCACAAGAATAACAATCCATGGAGGACGTGGTGCAAAGCCCTACCCGGACCATAGTGGCCGCCGCTGTTGTGGCGCTTCTGGCAGTTGACGCGAGCGCCGCGACGCCGCCACGCAAGGCGCAAAGCGGACCTGTCGCCGAGGCCCCTGCCCGCACGCGCACCAATTTCAACGCCGACTGGCGCTTCCATCTCGGCAGCAGCGAGAACGCGCAAAACCCAGCCTTTGACGACGGCGCCTGGGAAGCCGTGGGCCTCCCGCACAGTTTCAGCATGCCCTATTTCCGCGCGGCAGACTTCTATACCGGCGACGGCTGGTACCGCAAAACCTTCGTCCTGCCGGCAAAGCCTTCTGACCAGCGTTTCGCCCTCGAATTCGAAGGGGCGTTCCAGGACGCCCGCGTCTACGTCAACGGCGTGGAGCTGGCCCACCATCGCGGCGGTTACACCGGATTTCCGGTCGATATCACCGACGCCATAAAGCCCGGGCGCAACGTCGTCGCGGTCAAGGTCAACAATGACTGGGACGCGACCCTGGCGCCGCGCGCCGGCGAACACGTCTTCAGCGGCGGTCTTTACCGCGACGTGTGGCTGGTTAAGACCGACGCGGTCCACGTGCCGTGGACGGGCACGCGCGTGACGACGCCCGACCTGTCGGAGACATCCGGCAAGGTTAATGTCGAGACCGAGGTGCGCAATTCCGGCGCGCAGGCCATTAACGTGACGGTCGACACCCGCATCGTCGACGCCAAGGGCGCGACGGTCGCCGTGCTGCCCAAGGACACGGTGCAACTGGCGCCCGGCGAGATGAAGATCGCCCAACAGCTTTCGGCGCCGATCGCCAGGCCGGCCCTGTGGTCACCCACTATCCCGGTGCTTTACCGCGCCGTGACGCGCCTGCTGGTCAACGGCAAGGTCCGCGACCGGTTTGAAACCGACTTCGGCTTCCGCTGGTTCGAATGGACGGCCGACCGTGGCTTCTTCCTGAACGGCAAACACCTCTATTTCAAAGGCGCCAACGTCCACCAGGACCAGGCCGGATGGGGCGACGCGGTGACCAATGGCGCCATCGAGCGCGACATCCGCATGATCAAGGACGCCGGCTTCGACTTCATCCGGGGCTCGCATTATCCGCACGACCCGCATTTTGCCGCAACGACCGACAAGATGGGCATGCTGTTTGTATCGGAGGCGCCGTTCTGGGGCACGGCCGGCTTCCGGCACCCGTGGGGCTCGCCCGCCTACCCGTCCGATCCCGCCCAGTTCGCGGCCTTCGACGCCAGCGCCAAGCAGCAGCTGGCCGAGATGATCCGCATCAACCGCAACAGCCCGTCCATTGTCGCCTGGGGCATGAACAACGAGGTCTTCTTCACCGAAGGCAAGACCCTGCCCGAAGCGCGCCGCCTCCTGAAGGAAATGGTCGCCCTGTCGCATGAGCTGGACCCCAGCCGCCCGGCCTCGATCAACGGCGCGCAACGCGGCGAGATGGACAAGCTTGGCGACATCGCCGGCTATAATGGCGACGGCGCCAGCCTCTTCCCCGATCCCGGCATCCCGAACTTCGTCGCCGAATACGGGGTGACGATGGCCGACCGGCCGGGCGCCTACGCGCCGGGCTTCGAAGACCTGGTCAACACCAAGGGCGCGGACAAGACCAAGGAAGGCTCCTGGCGCCTGCCCTGGCGTTCGGGCGAAGTCATCTGGGCCGGGTTCGACCACGGCTCGATCGCCGGCAAGCGCTTCGGCGGCATGGGGATGATCGACTATTTCCGCCTGCCCAAGCGGCAATACTACTGGTACCGCAACGCCTATGCCAAGGTGCCGCCGCCCGTGTGGCCGGTGGAAGGCACGCCCGCGGCCTTGCGCATCACCACCAGCGCGCCGGTCATCCGCCGCGCCGACGGCACGGACGATGTCCAGGTCATCGTCAGCGTCGTTGACGCCGAAGGAAAGCGCCTCAGCAACAGCCCGCCGGTCCGGCTGGCCATCGAATCCGGCCCCGGCGAACTGCCGACCGGACGCGCGATCGAATTCTCACCCGACACCGACATCGTCATCCGCGACGGCGAAGCCGCCATCGCCATGCGCAGCTGGCAGTCGGGCGTCACCCGGCTGCGCGCCACCTCGCCGGGCCTCAAGGACGCGGTGGCGGACATCCGCACGCTGACGGGTCCCGTCTTCGAACCGGGCAAGACGCCGCTCGCCGCCGACCGGCCTTACGTGCCGTTTGTAAGGCCGATGCGCGAGTATCCGGGCGACATGGTGTTCGGGCTGAACAACCCCACCTTCTCAAGCTCGAACGCGCCCGATCACAGCTCACGGATGGTCAATGACGGCGATCCCGCGACCTACTGGGCGCCGGCCCCCGGCGACACGACGATGAGCGTGACGGTGGACATGGAACGCGTCGTGGAAGTCCACCGGCTGAAAGTGACCTTCCCCGAGGCCGCGCCTTATGGCTTCATCGCCGAGATCCAGGACGGCCAGGGCAACTGGCACAAGCTGTTGGAGCAGTACCCCGGCTTCTACGCCAGCCAGACGCGCGAGCTTGAAACCGAAGCCCTTGAAGGCCGCAATGTCCGCCTGACACTCTGGCCCTCTGGCGAAGGCGTGGTCGGCGTTTCCGAAATCCAGATCACCGGCGCCCTGCGCGCGGAGTAGGTCGACCAATACCCGTGGATAGTAATGGTGTCTGCGTCCAAAACCCTTGTGACCTGCCTAACCTTGAATTAGTCGTGCTGAATGTCGATTAAATATCTCGCCGCCGCCTTCATTGTTGCAACGTCGGCCCTGTCGCCTGCTTCCAACGCGGCCAACACTTCGCCCAGGACGGATGCGGCGCCCGCGCCGGACACGGATCCCAAGGCTTACCTCACGCGCGCCATCGAGATCCTGAAAACAGAACATCTCAATCGCGGCAAGGTCGACTGGCCGGCGCTGGAAGCACAAGCGCGCAAGATCGCGGCGGGGGCCAAGACGCCCGAGCAGACCTACCCGGCGATTTGGTACCTGATCACTCAGCTCGGCGATCCCCACACCCAGCTGTGGGCGCCACAGTACACCCAGCGAACGCAAGCGGGACAGGATGTGGTGACTGGCGTCCAGCGGCCCGACGAGACCCCGAGCGGCGCCTTTCTCGCGAGCCGGGTGGCCTATGTGAACGTGCCCGGATTCATGGGCGACGGGGCACGCGCCGCCGCCTACGCGGAGGCCGGCCGCGGCGTGCTGGCCGAGCTTGACCGCCGTAAACCCTGCGGTTGGATCATCGACCTGCGTCACAACACGGGCGGCAACATGTGGCCGATGCTGACGGCGTTGCAGGGTCTCCTGGGCGAAAAGCCTTACGGCTTTTGGATGGACGGAGACGGAAGGCAATTCCCATGGCAGCAGGAGGCCGTCTTGCCTCCCGAATTGCGCTTGCGGAACGCGGCTCGCCCGGTCGCGGTGCTGACTGGCCCGAATACCTCAAGTTCGGGCGAGTTCACCCTGATCGCCCTGCGCGGCCGTGCAGATCTACGGGTCTTCGGTGCGACGACCAGCGGTTTCGTCAGCGCGAACAAGACGGAGACACTGCCCGACGGCGCGGCCTTGCTTGTGTCGAGTGCCTGGAGCGCCGACCGCACCGGCCGAACCTACACCGGCCCCATCGCCCCCGACGAAGCGGAGGCAAGCAGCCAGGCCGCCATGCGCGCCGCCGAAGCCTGGGCGGGGCGGGGCTGCCGCTGAGACGCACCCTGTTAGAACAGCCTAAGATGTCGGCAATACCATTTCTTCTCAAGATGCGGGATTATGGTATGGTCGCCGCAAAAGCCGGGTCACAGGGGGAATCATAATGACCAGTTGCGGCCGCTTGCTTGCGTTGCTTCTCACCTGCGCAGCGCCCGCCGTGGCGCTGGCGGCGGAGCCTGCGCGAGGGCCAAGCGCCGACCCTACCCCCGAAATGCTGAAAGCCGCCCGCGAGGTGCGCAAGGAGGTCGAGCTAAAGGCGCGCGACAGCGCCGAGGCGGCCACGCAGTTTGCGGCGCTGCTTGAACAAGGCGACGACGGTTTTCCACCGGATCGCGCGGCGGCATTAGACATTTACGAGAAGGCCGCTGCGCAGGGCGAACGCACGGCGCGGGCAAAGATGTGCCGTGCCTTTTTGCTGGGTGACGGCCGACCGAAAGACGTGGTCAAGGCGGCCCCTTACTGCAATAGCCTGGGCACCAAGGACGCGACCGGATTGTTCTGGGCGGCCTACGATTTTGACAACGGTCTGACGGGGCCTAAGGATGAGGCTCAGGCCCTGGACCTCTATGCCATGTCGGCTTCCAGCGGCTCCGGCGATGCCGCCGTCGTCATGGGCCGCAAGGCGCTGGCCGGCGGCAAGCCCGAAGCGGCGCGCGCCTGGTTTCGCCTGGGCGCCGGTCACGGGTCAGCGGACGCCATGACCCTGCTGGCGCAAATGCTGGACGATGGACAGGGCGGGCCGGTCGACACCGCGCAGGCGACCTGGCTTTACAGCAATGCCGCAGGGCTCGGCAATGCCGACGCCTTGGCCAGGGTCGCGTCGCGTGCGCCATTGCCTTTTCTTGTCACAGGGAAATCGCCCGAGGCGCAACTGGCGTTGGTCCGCACCTATATGACGCCAAAAGGCGAGCGAACGGAAAAGCTTACGATCGCAAAACTGGCCTCCGCTATAGCTGGCGTTTACCCGGAGACGCGCAGCGGCAAGGTGTCTGAAGGTTCGGTCCGGTTCCAGTGTTTCATAAAGGAAGACCATGTGGTTGCTGGCTGCCTGATCCAGCACGAATTTCCAGTGGGTTATGGTTTCGGGAAGCAAATTCAAGCGGCGTTCGGCCACATTCAGTTTCCCGAAAAAGACCTGGATGGGCAACCGACCGCCGGGCGGGTTTTTAAGCTGACATTTCGTTGGCAGCTTCGCTGAGCGCGGAATCACCATCGCGCCTAGTAAGGCTTCGGGACAGCTTAGCGTCAGCTACTTCTAACAAACCATAACCTGTCCCCCCGAAACTCCTCT
>CAMLPZ010000293.1 GCA_946482045.1 uncultured Asticcacaulis sp. | reverse complement strand
AGCCATCATGACCCAAACGGACGGATATGTCATAAGACAAGCATGCTCCGAAAAAAGTGGTAACCGGTTTTTCCGACCAAGCATGCGACCACTAAGAAATTTAGGCCGTGCTCGATCCAGTGGCGCGCTCCAAGATGGCACAAAAAAGCGGAGGACGATGAAAGATCGGCCTCCGCTTCATGTTGCGTGCGGTGTCGCTTAATTGGCGGCCAGCTTGACGCCCTTTGAGGCCGAAGCCGAGGCCAGGTTCGGGCTCAGCTTGGTCAGGGTCAGTTCGGCGACAGTGCCACCGGTAAGCTTGGCTTTGCCCTGGGCCCAATAGAGACCATCGGCGCCAATGAGATTGTACTTGAACTCGGCGCTGACCTTGCCGGCAGCGGCGTCGCACGCTTCCAGCGACAGCATTTGCTTGCCAGTCGAGGTGACGACTGGGCTGATCTTGGCCGAAGCAGCGGAGGCGATGGCCTTGCCGATCTGGGTTTCTTGCACTTCGTCGCACTCGGCGAAAGCGCTTGCAGCGGTGAAGGAGAGGGCGAGGGCGGCCGTAGCGGCCAGGATAGCATTGCGGGACAGGTTACGCATTTTGCAAAAGTCTTTCTCAGTACGCATTCTACGGGGCGCTACGGCGGTAGCGGTGACATCGATGTCGGTCACGAAGCGCGTCTTACAACTTCAGGCTTAATACGACGTGAATCATTTCGCAGTTGCGATAAAAATTTTACAACAAAAAAGGAGACGCCGTTTCCAGCGTCTCCCTTATGTCTGTCCGGACGGTCGCAGGGCCGTGCGGCCGCGTGGACGGCGCGAGCTTTAAGCTGCGGTCAGTTCGGCCAGGAAGCGGCGGATGTTCTCGCTCATGGCTTCCGTGCGCTTGGTCAGCTGGTTGGCGGCGCCGAGCATTTCGGTCGAAGCCTTTTCGGTATCCGCCGCGGAAGCCGACAGCTGGGCGACCGACGATGAGGCCATCGAAGTGCCGTCCGACGCTTCGTTGACGTTGCGGGCGATTTCGTTAGTGGCGTCGCCTTGCTGGTGGACCGAGTCGGCGATGGACGAAGCGATTTCGTTCATGTGCTTGATGGTCTCGCCGATGCCGCGGATGGCGTTGACGCCGTTCTGGGCCGCGGCCTGGATGTCCTTGATGCGATCGCGGATTTCATCGGTGGCCTTGGCGGTTTGCTGAGCCAGCGACTTGACTTCCGAAGCGACGACCGCGAAGCCCTTGCCGGCTTCACCGGCGCGCGCGGATTCGATCGTGGCGTTCAGGGCCAGCAGGTTGGTCTGCTGGGCAATGGCGTTAATGAGGTCGACGACTTCGCCGATCTGGTCGGCGGCGCGGCTCAGTTCGGCCATGGACTCGTTGGTGCGGTCGGCTTCCGACACGGCCTCGGCGGCGATTTCCACCGAGCGGACGGCCTGGTCGCCGATCACGCCGATCGAGGCCGACAGTTCGGTCGTGGCGGAGGCGACGTTCTGGACGTTGTCAGCCGAGTTGCGTATTGACGACACAGCCTGTTGCGAACGGCGCTCGTTCTCACCGGCAATCGTGAGCAGGGTGCGGCCGTTGGCGTCAAGGTCCGAAGCGGCGTTCGACAGGGCGTCCAGCATGTCCTGGGCTTCGTGACGGAAGCGTTCGGCCAGTTCGGACATCTGACGGGCGCGCTCTTCGCGGGTCTTGGCGGTGGCCGCCTCGATCGCGGTGAGGCGTTCCTTTTCCTCGGCGTTCGACTTGAACACGTTGAGGCTGTCGACGACCGACTTCAGTTCGTCCCTGCGGGCCAGGGCCTGGATGTCGACATTCAGGTTGCCGTTGGCCAGTTCCTCGGTCGTCTTGGCGATACGGTTGATGCCGTTAACCGTCAGACGCGAGAACAGGAAGGCGATACCGCCGGACAGACAGGTCATAATGACGGCGAAGATGGTCAGGAAGCTGATGCCGGCCGCCTGGGCGGCCTTGGCGTCAGCAGCCGCCTTGGCAGCCGAGGCCTTGGAGCCTGCGATGATCTTGTCCGACAGTTCCGACATCTTGGCATAGCCATCGTCGAACTGTGACATCATCGGACCGACCGACGCGAAATCGACATCCATCACGGAGCCGGCAAACTCGACGGCTTCCTTATAGGTCTTCACTTCCTTGTTCAGGTCGTTGAGTTGTTTCTTCTGCGTCGGATCCGAAGCGCTGTCGGCACTTTGCTTAACGCGATCCGAAATCTTGCCGAGGTCTTCAGTGACTTTCGCGACATCGGCCGATGCATTGGCGCCCGGGTTGGTCGCCTTGGTCAACAGGGCGTTGTACAGATCGCCATTGGCTTCCTTGATGTCGGCCTTGATGTCGGCGATCTTGACGATTTCCGGCATGGCGACATTGTTGATGCGGTCAATGGTCTGGCCCTGGCCGTTCATGACATAGATGGCGCCGCCGGTCAGGATCGCCATAACGGCGGTCGCCACGGCTGCGGGCGCCATGAACTTGATGGTGAACGGCCAATTGGAAATATTGAATCCAATCGCCGGCTTGTTGGCACTCTGTTTCGTCATTTTGGCCCCTGACTAACGTAGGTTTGGGTTGTCAATCTGTTATGCGGACGCGTGGATGGCGTACGTTTGGGCCAAATTGTCAGATTAAGGTTGTTGAAATCCTAACGTTATCGATTTTGTCGTAAACGGAAACGAAGACCGGCAGTTGGACTGGGGTAGCAAAAAGCCCGGCGCTAAGGCCGGGCTGTGATGCGAACTGTCGGGATATGGTTACTGTGCGGGGCCTTCGGGGCGCTGCGCCACCTCGGCCACGATGTCCTGGGCAGACTTGCCGGTGATGACGGTCTTGACCTGGATGGCCTTGCCCTGGGCGGCGTCAGTCTTGTTGACCGCCGAAACCAGCTGGGCGCGGGCCTCACCGGTCGGTGCCACAGTGGCCGGTGCGGCCGGGGCTACCTGTGCGGCGTTCAGCGCATCGCTTGTACTAACCGTTTCGGTCGTACTGGCCTGGACCAGGACTGCCGGTGCTTCCGAGGTCTGGACGGACTCGAGGCTGTTGTCGATGCGCGATCCGCGGCCGCGGAATTGGTAGAAGACGTGGCTGCCGACCGTGCCAACGCGGACCATGGTGTTGGACCAGCCGGGTGCGACATAGGTGGCGTGGAAGTGGGTGGCGGTGCCGACCGACTTCATCACATAGCCTTCGAGCGCGGCTGAGGCCACTTCGCGCGCACGGCGCCAGTTATAGGCTTCGACCGGACGGCCCATCGCGCCGTTGCAGGTGAAGCTGAACTGGCACGAGACGCGGCGATTGGCGCCTTGGTAGACGACACCGCAGATCGACTTGGGGAAGGCCGGATGACGAACGCGGTTGAGAATGACCTGGGCGACGGCACGCATACCGTCGACGCCTTCGCCGCGCGCTTCATAATAGACAGCCTGCGCCAGACAGTCCGAATCGTTCTGGCTGGCCTTCTTAAAGACCATGGCGGCAGCTGGACGCACCGAGGCGACGAGCGGGGTCGTCTTCAGTGGTGAGGCGGGAATGGTTTCGCTGGCGCGTACCAGCAGGCCCCGCTGCGAGCGGATGTCCTCGGAGACGCGCATCGCGGCCAGGGTCGGCGCGGTCGCCGAGGCTTCAGCAACGCCGCCGGACATGCCGCCATAGGGGGAGAAGCGCGTGGCGATGCCGAGCGCGGTTTGGTTCAGTGGGGCAACGCCCAGAGCCGAAGACGGCGTAACTTCACCGTTCAGTTCGGCCATTTGCATAAGGCGGGCGGCATTGCTGCTGGCGTCGGCCTGACGCGCAAGACGGCCACCGAGATAGGCCGCGCCTGCTGACGCGCCAACAAGGAGGCCGATGGAAGATGCTGCCATAAGGGCGCGCATCCGGTAGCGCGCCATGGTTATCGAGCTCAACGCTGTCTATCCTGTGTGACGAGGGCAAAAGGGCCCCCCGGAAAGGCATCCGGAGAATGAATCCGTCATTTCTCCAGATCGGGTAGCCGGACGGCGGCGAGGGTGGCAAACCTCGTCCATCAGTGGCCGGCAAGTCGGCTCTTACGGGCGAATTGTGGCGAAAATGTGTTCGATTATGGTTAACAGGATGTTAGCTATAGTTGTTTGACTTTTTATCGGGACTTTGCATAAGCAGATAGGGCGGGAATGTGACAGTCATTTGCAGATATATTGACATGTTTTCGAAAGTATTTGATATTTAATCTATACGGGCTTTCTCAACGTTATTATTTCGAAAAACACTATAATCATTTCGCTATTCAGTTAAAACTCAATTTAAGAAACTGTTAAGGAAGCATTTCGACTACTTTTTTACCAGAAGGGTAACCGAAGCCGATCGGGTTACGATTTTAAGCGACTGAATCGTGGTGAAAAATCCGGAAAGAATAGCGATCGCGCTGACAAGTTTTGGCGCCGCCGTACGGTAGGGTGACCGGAAAGCTGCCGTAAGGGCAGGGCGGGACTCAATTTTTTTTGATTTCCACAGGCGTGCGCTTGCCTCTTTCTTTTTTTTGCTCCGTCCTTATGTTGCCGTTCATGCCCCGTTCCGCTCCGCCTTCCGGCTTCTCCGACAATTCCGGCGCTTTTATCGCTGACTTTACTCCCATGGCGGCGACCTGGGTGCCCCATCGACCCGTGCGCCCCGATAAGTCCGACGGCGGACGCAGGTTCCGGCTGGCAGCGCCCTATGAACCGGCGGGTGACCAGCCGACCGCCATCGCAGAACTTCTGCAAGGCATCGAGGCGCGTGAGCGCGATCAGGTTCTTTTGGGGGTCACTGGCTCGGGCAAGACCTTCACCATGGCCAAGATCATCGAGCAGACCCAGCGTCCGGCCCTGATCCTGGCACATAACAAGACCCTGGCGGCGCAGCTCTATTCGGAGTTCAAGGCCTTCTTTCCGGACAATGCTGTCGAGTATTTCGTCTCCTACTACGACTACTACCAGCCGGAAGCCTACGTACCGCGCACGGACACGTATATTGAGAAGGACTCGTCAATCAACGAACAGATCGACCGCATGCGCCACTCGGCGACGCGGGCGATCCTGGAGCGCGACGACG
>CAMLPZ010000292.1 GCA_946482045.1 uncultured Asticcacaulis sp. | reverse complement strand
GGTAGCCCTGGGCCTTCTGGTCGCCAGCTATATCGACAACGGTTTCGGCATCCACAACATCTCGGGCTTTGCCGCTATTCCGGGCCTGATCGGTGTTGCCCTGCTGATTCTCGGCATCATCGGCCTGAACCGCAAGTCGGCCGACTAACCTCAACCGAACGTCCTGGCTCTCCACCCATGGCTTTCTCAAGCGACAGATCCGATATGACGCGGCAGTCCGACGTCGATCTCGTGCGCCTGGCCCGGACCGGCGCGCGCGAGGCCTTCGCCGAACTGGTCCGGCGGCACGGTTCGGTGTTGCGGACGCACCTGCGGCGCATGGGCGCGCAGGCGTCGGACGCGGACGACATGGCGCAGGAAGCTTTTATGGTGGCCTATGAGCATCTGGCGGAATACCGCTTCGATGGACCGTTCACGGCCTGGCTGAAGAAGATCGCCTCACGGCGCTATCTGAAGAAGGTCCGCAAGGATACCCGCTATGTCCTCAGCGAGGACATGAGCGCCTATGAGGCCGGATCGGCGCCTAACGATGCCGGCCTCGACGGCGATTTTCGCGCGCACAATCTCGATGCGGCGCTGGGGCGGCTGAAACCCGTCGAGCGCCTGTGTGTGACGCTCAACTTCTCTGGCGACCTGTCCCACCAGGACATCGCCGACGAGCTCAAGATACCGTTGGGGACGGTCAAGAGCCATATCCGCCGCGCGCTGGACCACCTGAAAGTCCTTCTGGGACCTGCGCGAACTGACGTAAAGCCTGCCTTGCTGGAAACCGGATCATGAAACCCGAAACGACCAATGATCAGGAGTTCTCGGATAGGGATATCGGCGACCTGTTCGCTGCGCCTGTCCATTATGATGACGCCGAAGTCTTTGCCGTGCGCGTGACGCGCAAACTTCAGATGCGCAACTGGCTGCGGCAATGGCTGGTCGTGCTGGCCGGCTTTATCGGCGGCGTCTACGCCCTGGCGCAGTTCGTCCGCATGCCCGACTGGAAGCTTGACGGCCAGATGCTGTCGCGCGCCACGGCCGACACCGACCAGACCCTGCGCGCCGGCGCGGAGTTCTTTGGCGGCGCCGGCCGCGACATGATGCGCATGGCCGATTCCGGTGGTTATCTCAGCTTCATGCAGACGCCGGCCTTCTTTGCCCTGAGTTTTGTGCTTTGCGTGATGATTCTGGGCCTGTATTACGCCTACTCACAGGAAGAGGCGCTCTGAGGACTGGTGCGCCGCCCTAAGGCGCACCAGATATCGGGTTGCGTTTCATTGTGGAAAGTAGACCGTGAGCAGCCAGACCCAAGCCGTCGTCAAACGCCTGACCGCCCCTGAAATCCGCGCCCGCAAGGGCCAGACCCCGCTGGTCGTTCTGACCGCCTATACGGCGCCCATGGCGGAAATCATGGACGAACACTGCGATATCCTGCTGGTCGGCGACAGCGTGGGCATGGTTGTCCACGGCCTGCCCAACACCATTGGGGTGACGCTGGAAATGATGAGTCTGCACGGCCAGGCCGTTATGCGCCGGGCCCGCCAGGCCTTCGTCGTCATCGACATGCCGTTCGGTTCCTATGAGGCCGGGCCGGAACAGGCCTTCGCCAACGCCGTGCGCCTGTTGAAGGAAACCGGCGCCCAGGCCGTCAAGGTCGAGAGCGGACCGACCGTCGCCGACACCATCCGCTACCTGGTCCAGCGCGGCGTGCCCGTAATGGGCCATGTCGGCCTGCGTCCCCAGGCGGTCAATGCCGAAGGTGGTTTCAAGGCCAAGGGGCGGACACAAGCCGAGCGTGAGCGTGTGATCAGCGAAGCTTTGGCCAGCGACGAGGCCGGGGCATTCGCCATAGTCGTCGAAGGCGTGGCCGAGGACCTGGCGGCCGAGATCACCACCAAGGTGGCGGCGCCAACCATAGGAATCGGTGCGTCGAAGGCCTGCGACGGCCAGGTGCTGGTCACCGACGACATGCTGGGCCTGTTCGACTGGACACCGAAATTCGTGCGTCATTATGCCGATCTCCGCAACCAGATCAGCGCCGCGGTGCAAGCCTATGCGAAAGATGTCAGGGAGCGCAGCTTTCCCGCCCCAGAAGAGACATATTTTTCAAAATAATTCAGGGGGAATCTGGAATTCGGGGGGAGCGCTAATCAGGACTCTGGTGCGCGTTCAGTAATCCGGTTGCGTAAAGCCTTGTCAAAGGCTAGGTTCCCGCCGAATTGCCCGGCGCGGACACGCGCTGGAACCCTGAAGACCAAACGCCCAAGAGGATGCGCAGTGAGCGATATTTTTGACGAAACCGAAGAGACTCAGCGCGCCGAGAAGTGGGAGTCGATCGTCAAGAAGGGCGCGCCGTGGGCCGGTGCGGTCCTGGCCGGAGCGCTCGCCATTGCCCTGGGTGTCTGGGGCTGGCAGTCGTTGCAGGATTCGAACGCGGCGAAAGCCTCCGAGACCTACCAGGCGGCCATCGAGGCATCGACCAAGAACGATCTCGGCGTGGCGCGCGCCAAGTTCGAGGAAGCCGCCAAGTCCGGCACCCCGGCTTACAAGGCGCTGGCCCTGATGCAACTGGCCGGCATGGACGTCAAGGACGGCAAGATCGACGAAGCCATCAAGGGCTTCGACCAGGCCGCCAAGGCCGCCCCCAGCCCGATCATCGCCGACGCCGCGGCGCTCAAGGCCGCCTATCTGGCCATGGACAAGGCGTCGTTCGACGATGTCAAGAAGCGCCTCGAGCCCCTGGCCAAGGACAAGCGTCCCTACGCGCCACTGGCCAAGGAAGCGCTGGCCATGGCCAAGCTGCAGAACGGCGATCTGAAGGGCGCGCGCGCCGACCTGCAGGTGCTGGCCCTGACGCTCGGCACCCCGGAAGGCGTCAAGCAGCGCGCCCAGGAATTCACCCTGGCTATCGACAGCGGTGCCATCCCGACCGCCCAGTCGGCGCTCAAGCTGCCCGAGGCCAAGGCGCCGCCGCAGCCGGAGATGCCGGGCCTGCCGGAAATGCCGCAATAATCCCTCCGCACGATCACACGCATACGCACGTTCACAGGAAAAGCCAGAATGACCGCTTACAGGATGACCGCTTTCAGGAGGGGGATGAAGGGCGCGAGCCTGTTGGCCCTGGGCGTGGCCTGCGTGACGATGAGTGCCTGTTCCTCCGTGCCGCTCCTGAACCGCCTGGGTGGCGGGGACAAGGACGACGGCGCCGTGGCTTCGCAAGGACAGCGCCTGTCGATCGTCGCCTTTGAGCAAAAGGTCGAGCCGGCTAAGAGCCTCAAGGGCGTGGGCTATTACATTCCGCCGGTCCAGCCGGTCGCCAGTTGGACCATGGCCGGCGGTCCCCAGGACGTGGTCATCCAGAACGCCGATGCCGCCAAATCGTTCCGCGTCGCCTGGTCCAAGTCGATCGGCACGGGCGGGAAGGGCGAAAACCAGGTCCTGGCCCAGCCGGTATCGGATGGCCGCCTGATCTATACCCTGGACGGCGAAGCGCGCGTGTCGGCGTTCGATGTCAATTCGGGCGCCCAGGCATGGTCGGTCGACCTCAACCCCAAGATCAAGCGCGACAAGCTGGGCTTCGGTGGCGGTCTGGCCCTGAGCCAGGACGGCAAGCTGTACGTCACCTCGGGCTTCCGCTTCGTCGCGGCTCTGGATGCCTCGACCGGCGCCACCCTGTGGCAAAAGTCGGTCGATACCCAACTGCACGCCGCGCCCGTGGTCAATGACAAGTATGTCATGGCGACCGACGTCGATAACCAGATCTTCGCCTTCAACCGCGAAACCGGCGAGATGGATTGGACGTATCAGGCGATCGCCGAGCCGGCGCGCCTCTTGAAGACCGCGTCGCCGATTCTGTCGGGCGAAACCGTTTACGCGCCGTTCTCGTCGGGTGAACTGGTGGCGCTGAACACCAGCAACGGCCAGCCGCTGTGGACCCAGGTCCTGGCCAAGTCGACGCGCACCAACGCCATCTCGGAAATCCGCGACATTTCGGGCCGCCCGGTCCTCTATAACGGCACCATCTTCGCCGCCAGCCATTCGGGCGTCTTCCAGGCGATGAACGCCCGTACCGGTGAGCCGGTGTGGTCGGTCGCCGCCGACAGCGTCAATTCGCCGTGGGTGGCGGGCGACGTCGTCTTCCTGCTGACGGTTCAGGGCGAGCTTTTGACCGCCAACCGCGACAGCGGCCTGGTCTACTGGGTCAAGGAGCTGAACGACGGCAAGGGCGACAAGGAAAGCAAGGGCTTCCTGGGGCTGGGCAAGGGCAAGAAGGACGCCCGCAAGCTACCGCAATGGTCTGGGCCCGTCATGGCCAACAGCCGTCTGGTCCTGGTCAATTCGGAAGGCGAGGCCGTCGCATTCGATCCGAACACCGGCGACAAGGTCGAATCGATCAATATCGGCGGCGCGGCCTACATCGCCCCCATAGCCGTCGGCGATAAGCTGTTCGTCGTGACTGAGAATGCCAAGCTGGTGGCGATCCAATAGGCGTCGAGATATCTTTAAATAAGGAGCGCCGGCCTCATCGACCGGCGCTTTTTTTTTCGCCTTGTTCGCGTCGCTGTAACAATAGAAACATTTATTCGCTGTCTGCGACATTAAACCCTGACACGCCGCCTTCAAAAAACGCGTCAACGGCAATCAAGCCGGATCGACAAGCTGAAGGATTAAAGACATGGCGCTTTCTGAAAAGACATGGACCGATGCGGATGAGTCATTCACGGTCACCGACAACGACACCTATTATTTCAACTTCATGGGCGGCAACGACAAGCTGATCGTCAACGGCAACGCCGCCAACCAGTTCCACATGGGCGAAGGAAACGACTATGTCGACCTGAACGGCACCGGCGGCTCGACCGTCTGGGGCGACGGCGGCAACGACACGATCCTTGGCTCCCAAGGCTATGATGTCATCATCGGCGGTGACGGTCACGACGTCATCAATGCCGATATCGGCAAGGGCGACTGGGTCGACGGTGGGGCGGGCAACGACGCTATGTCCTTCGACAAGGGCGGGACATTCAACGCCGTCGGCGGCGCGGGCAATGATACCTTTACCTTCAGCAATCTCTGGTTAGCCAAGGGCACGTTCGATGGCGG
>CAMLPZ010000291.1 GCA_946482045.1 uncultured Asticcacaulis sp. | reverse complement strand
GCTTTGGCGGGAAATGCTTTAAGGCTTTTTCGCATTTCCTGACGCCAAACCGGCGCCCACTTTGGCGGGAAATGCTTTAAGGTTTTTCGCATTTCCTGACGCCAAACCGGTGTCCACTTTGGCGGGAAATGCTTTAAGGTTTTTCGCATTTCCTGACGCCAAACCGGCGTCCACTTTGGCGGGAAATGCTTTAGAACACGAAGTCCGACGCGTTAACCGAGGCGACGCCCTTCAGCAGGATCGAGTCCGAACCATAGGTGATGGTCAGGCCGGCGGACCCCGCTGTAATGACCAGGTCGCCGAACGACAGCCCGGTGGCGCTCAGGTCGATGTGGTCGGTGCCGCTGACGAAGTCCGTAATCGTGTCCTTGCCGTCGCCGAAGGCGAAGAAGAAAGTGTCGGCGTCGGCGCCGCCGGCCAGCAGGTCGTTGCCCGTGCCGCCCCAGATCCAGTCGTTGCCCGCGTCGCCCATGATGCGGTCATTGCCGGAACCGCCGAGCACGATGTCGTCGCCGTCGCGTGCGTAGATGATGTCGTCACCCGCGCCGCCGTCGACGCGATCATTGCCCTTGCCGGCCGTGATCTTGTCGTTGCCGGCGTCGCCGGTGATGAAATCGTCACCGGTGCCGCCGTTGATCGTGTCATCGCCGGCCTTGGCGCGGATGGAATCGGCGCCCGTCGTGCCGACCAGGACATCGTCGGTCTTCTGGCCTTCGATCTGTGGGAAGAAATAAGAGCTCATTGCGTTCTCCGCTTTTGAATGCTTGGCTGCCATATAAGCAACGTAAATACGCGTACTGGATAGTTACTCTGTGTGCTGTTGTCGCCATAGTCTATTGGTGGCTTCAAGCGCCAAAAACACGATGGAGACAAATATAAAACCCCTATCGTCGGCGCGTAGAACGGCTCTTTTCGGAAATATAACTATAAAATATGGTCATGGACACACTTTAAGTTATTGTTTACTGTTGAAAGCCATTAGTACACCTGCCCGACCTGACGGTCGCAAGGGGTTCCGTCACGTTGACACCGTGTGGTGGGGTCTCCCACAGGTTATCGTTAAAAATTTCTTTAGACCGCTTGTGTGCAGCGCTGGCAGGTCCTGTCACAAAGAGTCCCGCTGGAGCCCGATGTCCGCGAACAGTCGCCTGCTTACGGTATATTTGGCCAAACGGGACGCCCTCCGGCGTTATCTGGTCGGGCTGTGCCGCGACGACGCCGTGGCCGACGATCTTCTTCAGGACATGTATATCCGGCTGTCTGAAAAGACCTTGGCGCCGGACATCAGCGAACCCCTGGCGTATCTGTTCCGCATGGGCAGCCATCTGTGGCTTAATCGGGTGCGCGCCAGCGCGAACCGTTATCGCCGCGATGGCGAGTGGCAGGCGCTGAATCCGCAGCAGGACGGTGAATGGGATGCCAGCCCGAATCCGGAATCGGTACTGGAAGCCCGGGAGGCGCTTACGGCCGCGCTGGACGCGCTGTCGGAGTTGCCGCCTCGGCAAAGGGAAGTGTTCCAGCTCCATAAGATCAGGGGCGCCAGCCATGGCGAGGTCGCCAGCGCCCTGGGGATATCGGTCAGCGCCGTGGAAAAGCACATCAGCGCCGCCATGAAGCGACTGAGGCAAAGCCTGCATTCGCGAAGGCTGCAATGAGCCGGTAGCGGGAATTTTTCATTCTGTAGTTGAGGGGCAACGATGCTCAGAGTGTCATCGTTCGAGGGTACGTAGATCACATGTCTGGAATGCAAAAGACAATCACACGCGAGGCCGCCGACTGGGTCGTTCGGATGCATTCTCCTGATTGCTCCGAAGCGGAGCTGTCCGCCCTGACCGAGTGGATGGAGACGTCCGAAGCACACGCGCAGGCCTATGCGACCGCGCTTTTCCTTTGGGCGGAAAGACAGGGCACGCGGCAGCCCTTCGTGGCACGCGGGTTTCCGTTTCCCATTCCGCTCGGCAACAGGCCGGCCGTATACGGCGCCGGCCTGACCGGGCTGGCGGTCGCCGCCGTCGCCGCCGCCCTTTGGCTGCCCCAGGTCGGCGTCAAGGGGATGCAGTACGAAACCCGGGCGGGCGGGCGTCAGGAACTCACGCTTGCCGACGGCACCGCACTCAGCCTCGGTACCGATACCCGTGTATCGGTCCGTATGGACGAGGCGCGGCGCGTCCTGACACTTGACCACGGGGAGATCGCCATTGAGGTCGGCGAGAAGTCCGAAGCCCCGCTGACCGTGGTGGCCGGCGATATCCTTATCCGGGATGTCGGCGCGCAGCTCAGCGTGTCGCGCCTGAACGGAGTGGTGCGGGTCACGCTGCGCGGCGACGAGGAAAACGACATCCTTGATGGCGGCGGCGAGAACGACATCATGTACGGCGGCGGCGGTGATGACATATATGTCGTCGACCACGACGGCGACAGGGTTTATGAAAATGCAGACGAAGGCAACGATACGGTAAAAGCGGCCATCGATTACGCGTTGGCGCCCGAGATCGAGTCGCTCTACCTGATCGAAAATGCGGTTACCGGGACCGGAAACGCCCTGGTCAACAATCTGAACGGCTCAAACCACGACAACGTCCTTTCGGGCCTTGGCGGCGACGACAACCTCTACGGCTTAGGGGGAGATGACACGCTTCTGGGCGGATACGGTGACGACAGGCTCGTCGGCGGCGCGGGTGCGGACAGGTTCGTCTTCCTTTCGACTCCCATCAATGGCTGCGACCTCATTGTCGATTTTACGCACGGCGTTGACCAGTTGCAGTTCACGGGCGCTGCCTACGGTTTCGCGCCGGGGCATGCCCTGACGGAAGCCGAATTCACCGTCGGCACTGTCGCGTTCGGAGCGGTGGCGCAGTTTGTCTGGGACCCCATCGGCCGGCGCCTGTATTTCGACGCCGATGGCGAAGGTGCGGGCGAGGCGGTCGAAATCGCCGCTATCAGCAATGGCGATGCGGTGGCGAAGGAAGATTTCGTCATTACTTAGGCTGGTGCGAAAAAAGTGTGCAGCGGCTTTTTTGCGCCGTGGAAAGCCGCCGAACCCTTTTATGGCTTACGAGCCAGGTAGCCGTGCATTTCGATCCATTTGACAAAAGCGTTGTACCACCCCGTACTGGTCGTGGGTTTTTGGTACATGCCAAACCCGTGCCCGCCTTTTTCGTACATATGGAGTTCCACGGGGCGATTTGCCTTGCGCCAGTTGTCAATCAGGGTGAAGCCCGGCGCGATCAGGCCGTCATCCGCCGCATAGGCCACGAACAGGGGCGGCGCGTCCGCGGGCACATCGACGGCGCCCAGCGGGCCATAGATGTAGCCGATAAAGGCAGGCTTGGCCTCGGCGCTCTGGAGCGTCGTCCACAGGGTCAGGCGCGCGCCTGCGGAAAAGCCCACCATGCCGATCCGGTCGGGATCCACACGCCATTTGGCGGCGTTGGCGCGGATAAGCGCGAAGGCGGCATTGGCGTCGGCAATCTGGGGCGCGTCAGCGGGAACGACCCAGGGGCGCGTCGGGCTGGTCGCGGAAGGCGGCGGTCCTGAAGGCCTGGAAAATTCTTCGAGGCTGGCCGGCGTCTGGTTGAGGCGGTATTTCAGCACGAAGGCCGCAACGCCTCTGTCGGCCATCTGCCGGGCCATGTCCCAACCCTCATTTTCCATCGAGAGGGTCCGGAATCCGCCGCCCGGCGCGATCACCACTGCTGCGCCCGTCGCTTTGGCCGGATCGGGCAGGAACGGCGTCAGCGTCGCTTCGGTGACGTTGCGGGCAAAGACGCTGCCGTACTGGCTGTGCCAGGACTCTGGCGCCGTAGCGCCCGGTAAGGGACCTGTATTCAGCGGTATGGCGTCTGGCTGCGGCGGAATATCGATGGCGACCATCCGGTTGTCCTGTGCCGCGCCGGGTGACGCCATCGCGCACCCGAAAGCCAGCACACCGACAAGCCCTGCCGTTCGGACAAAGCGCGCAATACCAGAAACCATGGTCATGTTCAGGGGCATAGGTTTTCCTCGTCTGTCTAAGCGATAGGCTTCGTTCGGCCCATTGTTAGCGGTAACATAATGTGAGGCCCGATATTGTCAACATGTGTCGTGCGCGGCGATCGGCGCTTCGGCGGTAAGGCCGAAGCGCCTTTGAGGCTTACTTCTTCGCGGGCTGGGCGGCGGCGGCCGTGACGTCCATGCGCGCTTTCCAGGGATCGGCCTGCGCGGCGGGCACGCCGTCGGCTGCGAAGATCATCAGGACGTCGGCCTTGGGATCGTACCGCGGCCATTCGGGCAGGCCGTCCCCGTTCGGATTGCCGGTCCTGGCGAAATTGGCCCAATAGCTGTTGGTCTGGTCGGCGATTTTCGCGTCGGTCGCCGTCAGCTTGTCGCCGTACTTGGTCTGGACTGTGTTCATCACATAGGGAATTTCAGTGGCGTGGGGCGCGCCGGTCTTCCATTCGGCCTTCATCGAATCCGCGACATAGCCGAAACGGTATTCGTAGGACGCAAGGCCCTTGCCCGCGAGGACACCGGCGACGTACCGCGAGGGTTCGATCATCGTCTTGTCCATCGCGATCTCGGTATTGAGCTGCTGGAGCGGCTTGGATCCATCCGGGTCATAGGCGGCCCTGGCCTGGTCCGCCAGCGGGCCGAAGGCCGCGAACGCCGCTTCCTTGGACGGCGCGAAGCCGAAGCCGATATCGGCCGACGTGGCGCCAATCATGAACGGCACCTGGGCGTGACGGCCGGCCTCATAGGCCGACTGCGGACTTTCCTTGACGATGACGCCATCGACCATCGGCCCGCCATAGGTACTGGCGGCCGCCTGCATCGTCATCATGCCGAGACCGCCATTGACCTGTTCGGCCGACAGCTTGCGCAGCGCCGCCAGGGCTTCGGGCCCGGTGCCTTCGATGCCCTGCTGCCTGGCGAAATTGACCCCTAGCGTTTCGGAAGAGGGGAGGTTGGGTTTGTCGGCGCGCAGGTCGCGATCGCCCATCAGGTTGCCGCGCCCGCCGCCCGACTGGACAATCGCCTTGGCAAACAGCCTCTTGGCCTCGGGAGAGGTCATGAGCACGTGGACCGATCCGCCGCCGGCCGACTCGCCGAAGATGGTCACATTGGCCGGATCGCCGCCGAAGGCCGCGATATTGGCCTGGACCCACTTCAGCGCCGCGATCTGGT
>CAMLPZ010000290.1 GCA_946482045.1 uncultured Asticcacaulis sp. | reverse complement strand
ACCAGCTTGTCTTCGGTCCCTTGCAAATAGAGGATCGGCATGTCGAGCTGCGCCAGCGGCTTTGTGACATCGCAGGTCGTGACGGCCTTGATGCGGTCCCTCAGCACGGGCTGAGTCAGGTTCGAGACGGCCTGGAACACCTTCCATGTCATTTCGTGATCGCCGGGGCGCAGCAGCACGGCCTCCATGACGGGCAGGGCCTTGTCATTGAGAAGGGCAGGCAGGGCGTTGCCAAACATTTGGCCGAACAGCGGAAACGGATTGCGGGCGAAGCTGGCGGCCAGGATCAGTCCCTTCGGTTTCACGGCCGTCTGGGCGGCCAGGAGAATCGCCAGCGGACCGGCGAACGATTCGGCGATAATGATGTAATCGCCGTCGGGCAACTGGCGCTGGAGATGATCCGTCAGCGCCGCGTAGGACTGCGGGCCGTGTTCGGGGTATGCTAGGACAAGTGTCTCGGCCTTGCCGTGCAAGGCCTTAAGCAACGATGTGAAGAAAGTCCCGCTGCCGTCGAGGCCGGGAAGGAGAACGCATTTCGGCAAGGCAGGGGCAGGCATGAGGTCCGGTGCAAAAGGCTGTTGAAAAAGTTGCCGGAAAACACAATCAAGGGATTGCGTTGGCGGAAACCTTGCGCTATCTCACCGCCTCTCCCGGCGCAAGCCCTTGTGGTTCATCCGGTGAGGCCAGCTTTTGCTGGGGAATGGTGTAATGGTAACACTCCGGTTTTTGGTACCGTCATTCTAGGTTCGAGTCCTAGTTCCCCAGCCACTTCTTTTCGTGACAATTTGTCTGACCCGCTTGCTTTGCAATGTATCATGCGCCAGCAGTTCATGTGCGTTGAGTTCAGCCAGAGTTTGTGTAAAATCGCACCAATAGTATGACGCTGGCGGAGTGCGATACATGGCGACTGTGCGTAAGACGATCACAATTACCGACCAGCAAGACGCCTGGGTCAAATCCCAGATCGAAAGCGGGCACTATACCAACGACAGTGAGATCATCCGCGACCTGATACGCCGCGAACAGGTCAGGATGGCCGAGATCGAGACTATTCGTGCGGCACTGATTGAAGCCGAGAATAGTGGAGAGCCTCAACCTTTCGACCCGGAGGCCTTCAAACGCCGGATGCAAAAGGCGCATGGCTGAATACCGGCTGGCGCTGACCGCCCAGCGGGACATGGAACATATCTGGCGGTTTACGGCCCAAGAATGGGGGGGGAACAGGCTCATCGTTACGTTGACGAACTGACGGCTGCATTCATGACACTGGCTGAAGCTCCAGATCGGGCGCCCGCTTGTGACGACATCAGATCAGGCTATAGGCGACGCAGCGTCGGGCGTCATATCGTCTACTTTCGCAAAACGTCCTACGGCATAGCGATCATGCGGATATTGCATGACCGTATGGATGCAGCGCGCCACATCTGACCGCTACTTATCCCGCCCAGCCGTCGCCTTGCGGGCTGCCGGTTGCCGGTAACAGGTCGCGCATCATAAAGACAACGTCGAGCCAGCGGCCGAACTTGAAGCCTACGCGCGGCAGGGCGCCGGTCTCGACAAAGCCGCAGGCGCGGTGAACACCGATCGATGCGGCGTTGTCACGGTCGCCGATAACCGCGATCATGGCGTAGAGCCCGCGCGCGGTGCAAAGCGCGATCAGTTCGTTCAGCAGCGCCTTGCCGATGCCTTTGCCGGTGTGGCCGGGGGCCAGGTAGATGCTGTTTTCGACGCCATATTTATATGCCGGACGCGGCCGGAATGGCGCGGCGTAGGCAAAGCCCACGACCTCATCGCCATCTATCGCCACCAGATAGGGCAGGCGCATCGACTGAACGTTGCGAAAGCCCGCCAGCATCTCGGCTTCGGACGGCGGTTCCAGCGCGAAGGTGCCGGTGCCGTTCAGCACATTATAGCCATAGATGACCGTGATAGCAGCGATATCGCCTTCGGTGGCGGGGCGAATTACGACTGCCCCCTTTAAGCCTTCCATGACTTGTCCATCGCCCAGATCGCGAAAGCGTAGTCAAACGCGATTTCCTTCAGGAAATCAAACCGTCCCGACGCGCCGCCGTGGCCGGCGTCCATGTTGATTTTCAACAGCATGGGGGCGCCAGACGTCGATTTTTCGCGAAGCTTGGCGATCCACTTCATCGGCTCCCAGTAGGTGACGCGCGTGTCGCTTAAGCCCCCCGTCGCCAACACCGGGGGGTAGGGCTGGGCAGTGATATTGTCATAGGGGCTGTAGGACTTGATGTAGTCGTAGGCGGCCTTGTCTTCCAGGGGATTGCCCCATTCCGGCCATTCCGGCGGGGTGAGGGGCAGGGACGTGTCGCTCATTGTATTCAGGACGTCGATGAACGGCACGGCGCCAATAACACCTGCCCACAGGTCCGGGCGCATATTGGCGACCGCGCCCATCAGCATGCCGCCGGCCGAGCCGCCATAGGCGACGATACGGCCTTTCGAGCCGTAACCCGCCGCCGTCAGCGATTCCGCGCAGGCGATAAAGTCACTGAAGGTGTTGGTCTTCTTCTCCTTGCGGCCATCGAGGAACCAGCCATAGCCTTTTTCGGAGCCGCCGCGGATATGGGCGATGGCGTAGATCCAGCCGCGATTGACGAGGCTCAAACTGCGGATCGAGAAGCCCGGGTCCATCGACATGCCGTAGGAGCCATAGCCATAAAGCAAGAGCGGCGCCTTGCCGTCCAACGGAGTCCCGGCCTTCATCAGCACGGTCACCGGCACCTGTTCGCCGTCTCTTGCGGTGGCATAGAGCCTGCGTGCGACATAGTCGGCCGGATTGTGGCCCGACGGGATGACCTGGGTTTTGCGCAAGGTCCGCTCGCGCGTCTCCATGTCGTAGTCGAAGGTCTGGGCCGGCGTGGTCGGCGAGGTATAGCCGTAGCGCAGGATGTTGGTGTCGTACTCATAGCCGCCCGACATGCCGAGGCTATAGGCCTCTTCGTCGACGGCGATGATGTGCTCGGACATGTCCGACTTGCGCGTGATGACGATGCGCGTATTGGCGTTCTGGCGCTCGGACCGGACCATGTGGCGTTTGAAGACGCCCGCACCCGTGATGTAGACGCCCGGACGATAGGGGACCAAGTCGCGCCAGGTGTCACGCGAAGGGCGGTCAACGGTTGATTCCATCAGCTTGAAGTCGATGGCGCCGTCGGCATTGGTGCGAATGATGAAACGATCGTCCCAGTGATCGATATCGTACTGGATGCCCTCAGTGCGCGGCTCGACGCAGAAGGGGGAAGAGGTCGGATCGCGGGCGTCGATCAGCCAGGTCTCAGATGTTTCATGGTTGCCGGTGCCGATCGAGATATAGGCGTCTGACGACAGCGTGCCGATATGCAGGAAGAAGCCTTCGTCGGGTTCTTCGTAGACTAGGACGTCTTCGCCGCCGCGCGCCGGCCGGCGGAAAATCTTGGCGGGGCGGGAGTTTTCGTCGCGCCACACCCAGAAGATATATTGCGAATCCGGCGAGAAGGTGAAGCCGCCATTGCTGCTTTGGATCGGGTCGGGAAGAATCTCACCCGTGGCCAGGTCGCGGACGAAGATGGTGAAATATTCCGAGCCTTGCGTGTCCTCGCCCCAGGCGAACAGGCTGTGGTCGGGGCTGTGCTGGGCGTCGGACGTTTCGTAAAAATCATTACCCTGCGCCTTGGCGGCCTGGGCGCGCGCCTCCTCGTCGAGCAGAATCTGTTCCTTGGCGGCGGTCTCTTCGACGCTGGGCAGCGGGCTCAAAGGTCCGCCTTCGGTGCGGGGGCGGCGCGCCACGATCGGATGCTGGGCGCCGATATTGTAGCGACTATAATATTCCCACGCGCCATCAGGACCGGGGACGCTTGAGTCGTCCTCCTTGATGCGGCCCTTCATCTCGGCGAAGATCTGCTCCTGCAGGTCCTTGGTGCTTTCGAGTAGCGCGGCCGAATAGGCGTTTTCCTCCTCCAGCGTCGCCTTAATCTGCGGCTTAATCAGGCCGGGGTCGCGCAGGACGGCCTGCCAGTTGTCGTCCTTCATCCAGCGGTAATCGTCGACGCGCTTTTCACCGAGCTGTTCGATCTCGAACGGGATTTTGGCGGGGCGAGGGGCTTGGGGAAGGACTTTGGTCAAGGGTGATGCTCTTAATTGGGGTATCTGTGGCGGTAAAGCCAGACTCTACGGCAAACACAAAAGATTGCTGCAAAGCGGCTTTTCAGATTGGCCGGGCTGGGTCACAGTGATTAACGAAACCGTTTGACCCATTCGCCAAAGGGCGTCAAATAAGTTTCCGGAAAACCGTGCGTTTTCGCGTGTTGGTCCCACATGGAGCCGATAACGTGGTAACACGTGGGATAAAGATGAATGCCTTCGCGCGTATCATGGGGGACCTTCGGGCATGATGGATGCTGACCTGACAGTGGCGCTGATCAAGGCGACGGTGCAGATCGACCAGCCGATCAATGAGGCCAAGCGCATGGTCGGCACCGGCTTCCTGGTGTCCGTGCCCATGCCGGGCGGCCAGACCCAGACGGTGCTGGTCACCGCCGCGCACGTGCTCGAAAAGATGCCGCAAAAGGATGTGCGCGTCGGTTGGCGCGTGCCGTCGGCCAAGGGCACCTGGTCCTACATGCCATCGACCATCGCCATCCGCACGGCTGCGGGCGCGCCGACCTATACCCAGCATCCGGGCCAGGACATCGCCGTCATTCCGATCAAGATGCCGGAAAGCATCAAGGACCAGGTCATTCCGTACAGCCTGCTGGCGGACGAAGGCACGTTCGAGGCCATGAAGGTTACGGCCGGCCAGGAGATGATGACGCTGGGCTATCCGCACGGCCTGTCGGCCAATGTGTCGGGTTTCCCGATTCTGCGCGCCGGGCGGCTGGCGTCGTACCCGGTGTCGCCGTCCGCGACCTATCCGACCTTCCTGATCGACCTGACCGCCGTGCCGGGCAATTCGGGCGGACCGGTGTTCATGAAGTCCACGACCAGCAAGGCGGGCGGCTTTGTCGCCGGCGTCCTGATCAAGCAGGTCGAGGATGAGAACCAGCGCCTGGAACTGGGCGTTGTGACCGAGGCTGTCTTTGTCCGCCAGACGATCGATATTCTCCTGAAAGCGCAGGCTAAGGGCGTGGCGCCGGTTCCGGCGCTGAAAGTGGCCCCGCCTATCCC
>CAMLPZ010000289.1 GCA_946482045.1 uncultured Asticcacaulis sp. | reverse complement strand
CAACGCCCTGAACGACAAGGCGGAAGCCTGGAAGGACATCATCAAGATCGGCCGCACCCACACTCAGGACGCCACGCCGCTGACGCTCGGCCAGGAGTTCGGTGGCTACACCCAGCAGCTGACCAACGGCATCGAGCGCATCCAGCAGACCCTGCCGAAGCTGATGCAACTGGCGCAGGGCGGCACCGCCGTCGGCACAGGCCTGAACGCCCCCATCGGCTTTGCCGAGGGCGTGGCCGAAAAGATCGCGGCGATAACGGGCCTGGGCTTCACCACGGCGCCGAACAAGTTCGAAGCCCTGGCCGCACACGACGCCATGGTCTTCAGCCATGGCGCCATCAACACGGTCGCCGCCTCGCTGTTCAAGATCGCCAATGACATCCGCTTCCTGGGCTCGGGCCCGCGCTCGGGCCTGGGCGAACTGGCCCTGCCGGAAAACGAACCGGGCTCATCGATCATGCCGGGCAAGGTCAATCCGACCCAGTGCGAGGCCCTGACGCAGGTCTGCGTCCAGATCTTCGGCAATCACGCCGCCCTGACTTTCGCCGGTTCGCAAGGCCATTTCGAGCTCAACGTCTTCAACCCGGTCATGGCCTACAACTTCCTGCAAAGCGTTCGCCTGATGGCTGACGCGGCGATCTCGTTCACCGACAACTGCGTCGTCGGCATCGAACCGCGCCTCGACAATATCAAGCGCGGCCTGGAAAACTCGCTGATGCTGGTGACGGCACTGAACGGCCGCCTAGGTTACGACATCTGCGCCAAGATCGCCAAGACGGCTCACAAGAACGGCACGACCCTGCGCGACGAAGCGGTGGGCGGCGGCTACCTGACGAACGAGGAGTTCGATCAGTTCGTCCGTCCGGAAAACATGGTCAAGCCGGGCTAACCGCTTTGAACTATGATGCCGCCGTCTTTGCCGAACGGGGAGCGATCCTGTTTCCCGCCGCTGTGGATGCTGAGGCCGTGGCGGCGCTCGTCAAAGAAATCGATCCCGCCCTGGCCGGAAACCGGCCGGGCAAGCGCCTGACCAGTGGCCGTTGGGCGGGCCTGCTAACCGACGGTGCCATCGCCCGAATTGCCCGGACGTTGATCGGCAACGCGGCGCGACCCGTGCGCGTCATTCTGTTCGACAAGACCCCTGAGACCAATTGGAGCGTCGCCTGGCATCAGGATCGCACCATTGCCGTGCGGACGCGTATCGAAACCGAAGGCTTCGGTCCTTGGTCGGTCAAGGATGGCACTGTCCACGTCGAACCGCCGGTCGATATCCTTGATGGCATGGTGACGCTGCGCCTGCATCTCGATGACTGCGGTGAGGACAACGGGCCGCTGAAGGTGGTCTCGGGAAGCCATCTGTTAGGGAGCATTCCGGCGCACCGCGCCGCTGGCTTGGCGGAAGTTTTGCCGGTACAGGTTTGTACGGCCCGTGCCGGTGATGTCTGGGCCTGTGCCACCCTGATCCTGCACGCATCGGAGCCTGCGGCCAATCCCGGCCGGCGGCGCGTGTTGCAGGTCGATTATGCGGCCGTTGGCTTGCCCGGCGGGCTGGAATGGCGCGGCATTGATGACCCGGACGCACCGTAGTCGCCTGCGTTTACGCAAGACAAAAGGCGCAGAGGGGGATCTCTGCGCCTTTATTCACGAGCGATATGCCGAAAAGTGCGAAGCGATTTTCGGCTCGAATATCGCGCCAAAAAAATACGCGGCATGGTCCTTGATCTAGATCGTGCCGATGGTGAGCAGGGCGGCGGCCATCAGCAGGGTCATGGCGAAAAGGCCGGTAACGGAAGCGATGTTGAGGGTCATTGTGGTCATCTCCTTGGTTTGCGTTGACAAGGACGTTATGCCCTTTCGGCGTGTATAGTTCAAATTAATACCAAGTCATGAACTCGATTTAATATAATGATTTCAATATGTTAACATTGCAGTTTTGTAATGTGCGATGCGGCATGAAAGTGTTTGATTTTATAGTGGGTTGTGTGGGCCAAGCGAAAACGGCGGCCTCCGGAAGGCCGCCGTTTGATAGATGCATCAGGTTAGGGTCTTTGGCCGGGTCAGTTGCCGATATGCATTTCGCCGGAACCGACCATGCGCGACTGCACCGGGCCGGTGGCCTTAACGATGCTGACATCGCCCGAGCCGTTGTTGTCGATATTGACCGAGCCCGCGACGCCACCGAAGCTGACGTCGCCTGAGCCCGAACCGCGGATAACGAAGTTGTTGGCGTGACCGTCTTCGATATTGACGTCCCCCGAGCCTGACATGTCGAGCGAGGCTGCGCCCAGCAGGCGACCGATGTTTACGTCACTGGCGCCATTGTTTATCAGGCTGAAATTGCCGCCGATGTGCTGGACGCTGAGGTCGCCCGAGCCGTTCAAACCGGCCTTGAGCGACCGCACAGTGCCCAGCGACACGTCACCCGACCCCTGGTTCTTGACGTCGACATCGGCGGCGTTCTGGGCCGAGACATTGCCCGAACCGCTGACGGTCAGCTTCAGCGACCGCACGGTGTCGATGGCTATGGTGCCCGAACCGAGATTGTCGATGATGGCATCGCCGGCCTGGGTCACCCGGATATTGCCCGAGCCGGCGTCGATGATATTGAGCGGGCCCGCGACCGGCGCGATCTTCCAGTTGCCGCTGCCGTGCAGGATGAAGTCGAGGCTCTTTGCCGGACCAACCTGCCCGAAGACATAGGCGCTGTCCTTGACGACGGCGTTGTGCGGCACCCGGACGAAGACCAGTGGCAGTTCGTTGATATCGACCTGGCCGATACCGGAGACGAAAACCGAGCCGCGCATGGGGTTCGCGCTGTCGTCGAGATTGATGCGCAAATTGAGGTTCAGGCCGCGCGACTTTGACAGGTGGCCGTTCAGGACGGTCGTCTGGCCGCGCTTGGAGACCATCAGGGTCGGAACCTTAGCCTTGCCGTAGCGGACGCGGATGTCGACGTCGCTACGCTCTTCCGGAGTCACGACGACGCGGGCGACCATGTCTTTGAATTCGACCTGTGGGCCGTCGGACAGCAGACGCATCTGTGCAAGTGCGCCGGTGGCGGCGGTCAGCGCAACGGCACTGACCAGGCCGGCGGCGCTAAATTGCCAAAAGGATTTTACGCGATTACGCATTGTACTCTCCAGTTGCCGGCGGGGCTCGAGGAGTCCGGGCGGCTGTTGTCCTCACAATGCTGCCCGGGAGGGCTGAAATCAAATTAAAATCGAGTCATGAAGCAATTGTAAGAGTTGCCGTTACCTAAGGTAAGGCAGGCGTCGTTCACCGCTTGTCGACAACCGTCTTGCCGACGGGCGCCAGGGCCAGTTGCGCCAACTGTATATCTTTGAGCGCAAACGGGATGCCAATGATGGTGATGGCTTCTCCGATGGCGATAATGACGTGGGTGAGGGCGATCCACCAGCCGGCGAACACGAACCAGACGATGTTGAGGACCGCGCCGAGGCATCCTGTTCCAAGGTCACTTTCGCCGGTGTAGGTTTCGCGATTGACGATTTCGCGGCCGAACGGCCAGAAGACGAAGCCGGCGATGCGCCAGGCCGAGAAAGCCCAGGGCAGCCCGACGATCGTGATGGCCAGGATGGCGCCGCCCAGGAACCAGGCGCAGCCGGCGATGAAACCGCCAAAAAAGAGCCACAGAATATTGAGCAACAGCGTCATAGGCGTCTCCGAAGCGGAACGGGTCTGGATTCTGAGTGGGCGCACGCTTGGTCCGAAAAATCGGCTTCCACTTTTCGGCGCATGCTCTGGGTTCCGCAGACAAATTATAGGGCGTGCACGCGCGGTGACATGTTAAATTTCATTTATTTGCATGGATGGAAGCGGGAGATGCTGCCGCGCATGAGATCGTACTTTCGAATGGATGTATACTCTTTTGACAAAGTGTTCAGGTCCGCATGGATTGGCTATCCTTACACATGACAGGAATTCAGCGGCATAAAATTTTGCATCGATTCAATAAATACTTTAATCGCGTCGCGTGCAGGAATAGTATGCCTAAGTTGTTAAAGCCGGTTCTGGCGACGGAAGGTGCCAGTCCCATAAATGGGATTTTACGGGAGATTCTTTAAATTGACAGAGATAGTCAATCTCAATAAGGCGCGAAAAGCCAAGCGAAAACAATTGCAAACAGAGACGGCCCAAAAGAACCGGGTTGTCTATGGATTGCCAGGAAAAACGCGGAAACTGGAGCAGGAGACACAAAAACGTCTCAAGGCGCAGTGGGAAGGAAAGCGTTTAAATCCGCCTAGTCCAATAAATGGGGTTGACGAAAAACAATAAAAGTCCGCAAATTCGTACCACCTGAGCGGTCAAGGTTAAATAGTACCAGGAAAACTATGCGATGGCGGCCGTGAAGGTAAAAGCAGGAGATGCAACACACATCTTGCCTGAGGGGGAGCAAAGGTCATGAATCCGGGAGAAAGTCATGCCTGGCCTAAAAAAGAGATCGGTAAACCTGGCAGGACACGCCACATCGGTCGCCTTGGAACCTGAGTTCTGGGCGGTCCTTGAATCCATGTCAAAGGAACGACGAATCAGTCTGGCTGCGCTTATCGCAGAGCTAGACTCTCGACGGGGCGAAAGCCTTCTAGCGTCCTATTGCCGGCTGTCTGCACTGTCACACGTTCAGAATGCCGGAGCGGCCAGGCGCAAACGCGCCTAGCCTTAGTTCGCGCGGCGGCGCTACCGACTGCAAGGACGGCCGGAAGCTTGCTTCCGGCCGTTTTGCATAACTCCGCACAAATGCGCGATCCAGCGCATAAAGCCTTTGGAGTGGAACATAAGGCGTACTAAATTGCGCGGATGGAATCGGTAACCACCAAGATCAGTGAACTGGCCAGCCCGCGCGGCGCGCCCAATGCCGCCATGTTTGACGGCCTTAACCCCGAACAACTCGAGGCCGTGCGCAGCACCGAAGGCCCTGTCCTGGTCCTGGCCGGCGCGGGTACGGGCAAGACGCGAGTACTGACGACGCGAATCGCCCATATCCTACAGTCGGGCCTGGCGCGGCCATGGGAAATCCTGTGCGTCACTTTTACGAACAAGGCCGCGCGCGAGATGCGCGAACGGACCGAGCGGTTAGTTGGCCCAGCCGCGGAAGGCCTGCGCAATCTCGGCACCTTCCACTCGATCGCGGCGCAGATACTGCGCAGCCATGCCGAGGTCGTCGGCCTGAAGTCGAGCTTCACCATCCTCGA
>CAMLPZ010000288.1 GCA_946482045.1 uncultured Asticcacaulis sp. | reverse complement strand
GCCATCGGCATCGCGCTTTTCATCGGGCTGCGGCAGGCTTGGCTCTGCCGTTTCTTCGTTCTCGCCGGCGCCGGGCAGGAAGGTCATGGCCTTGTTGTCGCTCAACCGAGCAAAGACTTCGACAGCCTTTTCATCGACGATTTCGATGGCGCGATTGTTCTTGGTACGCAGCGGCGTGTTGAGCAGGCGATTGCGCGCCGACAGGTCGAGCAGTGCATTGCGCTCCTTCAGCAGCCGGTCCCGGATCGAAATCAGCACTTCACCTTCGGCCATGCCTGTCTCCGATGTTCTCCGGACTTCGATACACTTCGAAGTCTGGCAAGCGCAAGTGCGCGCCCGAACACATGTGAGGAGCCATGCGGCGCATGAGCTGAAAAATGACTACGCGGCGACTAAAAGATCGTACTCGTCCTCGTCTTCACCCGGAACGGCAAAGCAGACCATACCGCCGCAAGCCTTGTCCTGACAGCGCATTTCCCACTCGACCAAGTCGAGGAACTGCGCGCCCAGCCGCCTATCTTCGATCAGCGAACGGACCGATTGCTTCCACTGCGACCGGCACGACCGGCATGTGACGTCGATATGGCCATCGCGCGGCAGATCCTTAACCTGTGGCGGGCATTTCCACGTCTTCATCCAGAGTTTCGCATCGAACATCATGGCGGTGTTCCCAGTGAGTACAGGCCCCCAAGCCTTATGTTCTCATTTTGTTCCAATTGCGAAGAAGAGTCAACAGGTGTGTGCGATATTGATAATTTAATGGGGCCTTAAGCTGCGCGCAGGCGGAAGGCAAAGCACGCGCCGCCCAATCGGTCGGCGTGGCCCGGCGCCGGCGGTAGCAGGGACAGCGTGCTGCCGTGGCCTTGGACGATCTGGCGGGCCAGGCTCAGTCCTACGCCGGTACCGGTCGCCTTGGTGGTATAGAAGGGCAGGAAGACCTGGTCGGCCTGGTCGGCGGGAATGCCCTTGCCCGAATCCTCGACATGGACACTGACGCCATCACCGTCCATCTGGACATGCAGCCTCACGACCGGTGGCTGGATGTTCTCAAGCGCGGCCTGCGCACCATTGTTGAGCAGGTTGCCGACGCACAGCCACATCTGGTCTTCGTCCATCATGGCGCTGAGATCGTTGCTGGACAACGAATGATCGAGGCGAACGTTTTCACCCCACTGCGCCGCGAAGCTTTCGGCGGCGACGTCGAGCCAGTCGTCGAGCCGCACCGGCCGCATGACCGGTGGCGGCAGACGCGTCATGGCGCGGTAGGCATTGATAAACCCAGACAGGTTCTCGGTCCGCGCCACCACACGTTCGAGCGCTTTCATCGCCATCGCACGTGACTCCGGTGTGTCGTCGCCCAACAGGTCGAGCGCGCTCTTGCTCATCGACGCCACGGGGGTCAGGGCGTTCATCAGTTCGTGGTTCAGCACGCGCAGCAGGTCGCGCAAAGCCGTCGCTTCGGCGGCGCGCACATCGCCGGAAATGTCGGTCAGCACGGCGAGGTGCGACGAACGGTCTTCCTCTTCCATCTCCGCCAGGTGGACGGCATAGGTGCCGCCCTTCCATTTGATCTGGCCGGGCAGGGTCGCCAGCCCGTCGGCTTCGCCCAGCAACTGCCGCCGCGCCGTCACGGGCAGGGCGTAGGAGACGTCGAACAGGGTACGGGCGGCGCGGTTGACGGCGATCAGTTGCCCGCTTTCCGGCTGAAGCAGGAGCGGCGAAGGGGTCTGGTCGAGTAGCACCTGGAGCCTGCGCCGGCTGAGTTCTGCGGTGAAGATGGCGCCGGGCTGGGCTGCGCGCTTCAGCAGGTCGCGGCCGATGCGAAAGGCCGTCGTCGTCAAACCCAGGCTGGCCAGGACGATGCCCGCCAGCACACACAGAAGGGCGCTGGCATAGAGGCCGCGCGCAAAGGCGAGCCATGCCAGAGCACCGGCGGCGAATACGCCCAGCTGTGCGGCGAGCGCCAATGCCAGACGTCTATAGTCCATGCTTTTCCATGCGCCGGTAAAGCGCCGCCCGGGTCAGCCCCAGATCCTTGGCGGCGTGGGAAATATTGAATTGGTGCCGGTCGAGCGCCGCCTTGATGAGCTCGCGCTCCGAGCGTTCGAGGTTGAGGTCCTGCGGCGGGGCCGGCGCGCGGCGAGGCGCTTCCATGGCGGCGCGGATCGACGCGATAAAGCGCTCATTGTTCCACGGCTTGACGACGAAATCCTGCGCCCCCATGCGCATGGCCTGGATGGCGATATTCATGCCGCTGTGGCCTGTGACGATGACGACGGGCAGGTGCGGGCTTGCCGCCATCCGTTCCTTCAGGAAGGCGAGGCCAGCCTCGCCCGACGTGTCGCCGCGCCGATAGTTGAGGTCGAGCAGCAGGACGTCGACGGGCTCGCGATTGAGATAGTCGCGCGCCGCCTCGGGTGTCTGGGCTGTCGCCAGGGTGAAGCCATGGCGCGTCAAAACCAGCTCGGCGGACGCCAGCACATCGGCGTCGTCATCGAGGAAAAATGCCCGGATCGGTGGACGTTTTTCAGGGCCGTCTGGGGCGGTTTCGGCGGCATCGCTCATGTTCGAAAACGGACACTTGAGGAGTTGAGATGCCTCTGAATTTCGTTGCATTTTGCCTAAAAGTCAAATGAAATGAATAATTTATGTCTATTGAAAAAGGCATGTTAGCTTCTTACCATGCCCGATACCTCCTCTTCCAATGCTCCGACCCGCAAGATGGACCGCGCGCTTGCACGCCCTTGGTATCGCAAGCGGCCGTTCCAGATCGGCGCCGTCATAGCGACGGTCAGCGCCATCAGCCTGGCGCTGTTCCTGCTGCGCCCGGCATCGAACACGGTCGATGTCAACGCCGCCACGCTCGACAGCGGGGAGGTTGTCCGCGCCGCCTATTCCGACTATGTACCGCTGCGCGCCGAAGTCGTGCCGCTGGTCACCGTCTTCATTACCGCCGAAGCGGCCGGCCGCGTCGAAAGCGTCGCGGCAGACGACGGCATACTGGTCGCGGCCGGCCAACCACTGGCGCGGTTGTCCAATCCGTCGCTGACGCTGGAAGTCTCGACGCGCGAGGCCGACATCTCGGCGCGCCTGAGCGACAGCACTAACCAGATGATGAACCTGCAAACCCAGGCGCAGGCCCGCGAACAGACGCGCGCCGACGTCGCCTATGCCCTGCACCGGGCGGATCAGGAACTGGCGCGGCGCCGGACCCTGCGCGACCAGGGCGTAATCAATGACGCGGCGCTCAAGGTCTATGCCGATGAGGCGGACTATCAGCGCACGCGTCTCGCGGCGTTGAAGACCAGCGAGGCGCAGGAGACCGCCTTCTATCAGTCGCAACGTCAGGCGATCATGGCTTCGGCAGCCGACCTGCGCCGCTCGCTGACCGAGGTGCGCAAGGGCCTGACGGCGCTTGTCATCTCAGCGCCGACAGCCGGCCGTCTGACCGGCTTCGACCTCAAACCCGGACAGGCTGTGACGCAAGGCATGGCTTTGGGGCAGGTCGATTCCGAGGGCACCTACAAGCTGCGCGCCCAGGTTGATGAATACTATCTGCAACGCCTGTCGGCCGGCCAGAAGGCGCAGGCGCGTCTGCACGAAAAGACGGTCAATGTCCATGTCAGCAAGATCTTTCCGCAGGTCACCAATGGCCGCATTACAGTGGAACTGGAATTCGACTCCGCTGTGCCCGCCGACCTGAAGCGCGGGGAGGCCGCTGATATCCGCCTGCAGATGAGCGCCGGCAGCGAAGTGGCGACGCTTGCGCCATCCGGCAGCTGGCTCGCCGACAGCAACGGCACCTCGGTCTTCGTGCTGAACGCAAAGGGCGACAAGGCGTCACGCCGCGCCGTGACGATCGGCCGCCGCAATCCTGAATATGCCGAGGTCCTCAGCGGCCTCACACCCGGCGAGCGCATCGTCGTCGCCGGCACCTCACAATATCAAAAAGCGCAACATCTCCGTTTGAAGAAGACTGCAAGCCAATGACCGACACCCTGATTGATCTGCAAAAAATCACCCGTCTCTACCGTTCGGACGATGTCGAAACGACGGCTTTGCACAACATTTCGCTGACCATCAAACGCGGCGAATTTGTCGCCATCATGGGGCCGTCGGGCTGCGGCAAGTCCACGCTTCTGAACGTGCTGGGTACGATCGACCGGCCGACCTCGGGCGCCTATCTGTTTGAGGGCCAAGACCTGGCCAAGATGAGCGAGAAGAACCTGGCCAGGCATCGCGCCCGCCACCTGGGCTTCATTTTCCAAAGCTTCAACCTGGTCGACGACCTGACCATCTATGAGAATATCGAACTGGGCCTGCTTTATCGTGATGGCCGCAAGGGGTCGCGCCGCCAGGTGATCGAAGGCGCCATGGACAGGGTCGGCATCGGCCATCGCGCCCGCCACTTTCCCCACCAATTGTCGGGCGGCCAGCAGCAGCGCGCGGCGATTGCCCGCGCCATTGTCGGCCAGCCCGACCTGATCCTGGCGGACGAACCGACGGGCAATCTCGACACTGAAAACGGCGCGCAGGTCATGGATATCCTCAAAAGCCTGAACAAGGGCGGCGCGACCATCATCATGGTCACCCACTCGCAGTCCCACGCCGATCAGGCCACGCGCCAGGTTGACATCCTCGACGGTCAGCTGGTCGCATCCGTAGCTCAGGTGATGTAATGCTGCGCTCGACCTTTAACGCCTTCTACCGCTCCTTCACGCGCCATCCGCTCTATGCCCTTTTGAACCTGCTGGGCCTGAGCTTCGGCATCGCCGTCTTCATCACGCTCGGCCTGTTCTTCCGCTTCGAAACGACCTTCGAGCAGTGGCTGCCGAACGCGAACAAGATCTACGTCGTCGAAAATGCCTGGAAGTTTGCCGCTGTCCGCACGGACCCAGAGCCGTGGACCAATGGCGGCCTGCTCGACAATATCAAGTCGGACAATCCGCAGCGCATAGGAACGCGGTTGTGGGACCACAATGTGACCGTTCATATTGGCGCTAACAGCACGCAGGAAGAGGTGCTGTTGGTCGACATTGAGTTCTTCAAGGTTTTCGACCTCCCACTGCTGGCCGGCAACAAGGCCCTGGCGCTGGTGTCGCCGGACAATGTCGTCATTTCCCAGCCCATGGCTGAAAAGTATTTCCCGGGTGAAGCGGCAGGCGTCCTCATCGGCAAGACGATCCGGCTGACCGATGAAGAAGGTACGCATGACTATCGCATCAGCGCGGTCTTAAAGGCCCTGCCCGACACGACCAATTTCAAATTTGACTTTGT
>CAMLPZ010000287.1 GCA_946482045.1 uncultured Asticcacaulis sp. | reverse complement strand
GCCTGGTCCGGACGGGCCAGGTCGGGCGCCAGCACGAGGGCGGCCAGGCCGGGCACGACCACGATCAAGGGCATCAGCAGCTTGAGATAGGCGGCGAAGGCGATGCCCTTCTGCGCTTCGGGCAGGTCCTTGGCGGCCAGGGCGCGCTGGATGATGTACTGGTTGAAGCCCCAGTAGGAGATGTTCATGATCCACATGCCGCCCAGGATGACCGCCAGACCCGGCAGTTCCTTATAGTGCGGCGATGCCTCGTCCAGGATCATCTTGAAATGGTCCGGAAACTCTGTGTGCAGCCTGTTGAAGCCAGCAACAAAGCCCGCCATGTCCTGCGTTCCACCGATCTTGGTCAGGGTCAGGCCGGTGATGATCAGGCCGCCCAGGACCAGCAGGGTCACCTGGACGATATCGGTCATGGCCACGGCCTTGAGACCGCCGGTCAGCTGGTACAATAGGGCAAAGACGCCGAGGCCCGCCAGCACCCAGAAGGGATCAAGGCCGGTCACGGTCACCACTGCGGTCGCCCCCAGCCACAGGATCGAGGTCAGGTTAACGAAGACGTAGAGGATCAGCCAGAAGACGGCCATCAGGTACTTCACGCTGGGGCCGAAGCGTTGCTCCAGGAAACCCGGCATGGTCATGACACCGTTGCGCAGGAAGACCGGCAGGAAGTACTTGCCGACGATGATGAGCGTAATCGCCGCCATCCACTCGTACGAAGCGATGGCCAGGCCGATCTTGTAGCCAGATCCCGACATGCCGACGATCTGTTCGGCCGAGATGTTGGCGGCAATCAGCGACGCGCCGATGGCCCACCACGGCAGCTGGTTGTTGGCCAGGAAGTAGCCCTTGGACGACTTCTCTTCGCCGGCTTTGCGGCGCGAGACGACCTGAGCCAGGATGAAGATGGACACGGCATAGAAAAGCACAATCCAGATGTCGATGCTGGAGAGAAAGCTCTGCGCCGGCAGATACTGTTTTAAATCAGGCATGTTCCCGTTCCCCCGGCCTCTTTAGCGGGCCGATATGTCATACAATTAATATGACTTAACCACAGGCTAACAGTAGAATCAATCCTGCGATAGCGGGGTTATGCGATCGCCTTATTTGTTCAAAGCCCAGTGATCGGCGAGTTCAGGTCCGCCGCCCCGGTTGCCGCTGCCGGCGATGACGTGTGTAGTGCCTTTAATATCAACGACTTGAAAGCCGTGACGGCCGACCGGCAGGGGCGGCAGGGCAGTCCACGCGCCGGTTTTCGGATCGAAGGCTTCGACCTCGGCGTGGCCCGCGACCTGGCTGCCGCTCTCGCCACCGATGACGACAATCTTACCGCCGCGGACAATGGCCGAAGACCCGGCGCGCGGTGTTGGCAAGGGCGCTGCGACCGTCGTCCAGCTGTTGGAGGCGATGTCGTAGACATCCATTTCGGAGATGGTCAGCTCCATCGGCTTGCCGGCGTCGAACGCGCTGCGGCGGCCGCCAGCGGCGTAGATCTTCCCGTTCAGGACCGCCGCGTGGAAATGGTCGCGCGGGCGCGGTGCATCGGCCAGGACCTTCCACTCCCCCGTCACCGGATTGAAGCTGTCGGTCCACGCCACGAAACCGGAATTGTGCCCGCGGGCGTTGCCGCCGATGAGGTAGAACAGGCCGTTATGGACGACCAGCCCGGCGCCGCCACGTCGGCGTTCGGCTGGGATTTCAGCGCCTTGGCTCCATTGGTCGCCGCGCGGATCGTAGATCTGGACGTGCGAGACGATCTGTTCCTCGGGGAACGGCCCCTTGAGTGCGCCGATGATGTAGATCTTGCCGCCGTGGGTGACGGCCTGGACGTGGTTCATTTCGAACGGCGGCTGAGCGCCCTTGGTCCACTTGCCCGTCTTCGTGTCATAGATGTCGAGCGGGCGCTCGCCGCGGCCGCCGATAACATAAATACGGCCGTCCAGCGCGGCTGCGGCGCTTTCGTGACGCGCCGCCGGCGCCCCCTCTCCCTGGACCTGCGTCCATTTGAGCGTTTCGCTGAACGACGGTGTGGCCGCTCCGGCGATCAAAGCGGCGGTCACAAGCCCCAGGACCAGAGTCCGGCGGGTAAGCATTTGGGGGAAAAGGGTTTGCAAATCCGGGCTCCACTCAACAGTTGTCGCCGGTATCATGCACAGAGTGTAATGGATTACAATTTATATATGACCTTTGCATAACAAAGCAAAATCCCCGCCCGGGCGCGTGGCCCGGACGGGGATTTTTGTAACTATAACAGGCGTCGGATTACCGCGCCGGGCAGGTCGCATCGCCTTCGTCCGACTCCAGCTTGATGCTGGAATAGCTGATCGACAGCGGCTTTTCCGAGCCAATCGCGAACGGGATCGACACCGCGTTCATGTCCTGGCCGGCGGCGACAAAGCAGTCGAGCGTGATCTTCAACGTCTTCCATTCGCCGACCGGAGCGGTCAGCGCCTTGGAGACCTCGACCGTCTGCAGGACGTTCAGGCTGTGGCCCATGGCCATGACGACCGGCCCTTGCAGCGGGGCGTCGAGGCGGTAGCGGATAGCAACCGTCATCTTGCCCGTCGTCTGGCGGCTCAGGTTGACGGGCTCACCGACGATGGCGGCCAGGCCCCTGCCCTTGAAGACCAGCGAACGGCCGGCTTCCTGCTGGTTGTTGGCGTCGACGGCGCTTTGCGTCACCATGCCGCCAGGGCTGGAGAAGGTCGCCAGGTCGCCTTCGGCGATGCCGTTCATGTCGGCCAGTTGCAGCTTCCACGGCGCCTTGATGCGGCCAGCAGCGAAATAGGTATCGACATTGACGACAGCTTCGTTGCCGAGGCCCGACTCTTCGGACAGCGGTGCGACATCACCATTGTCCTTGTAGGTCAGGCCGTAGCCATAGGCGAACTGCGGATCATAACCCGGCATGCCGACATTGAGCGGCCCCTGATTGGCCTTTTTCGGCCAAGAGAAGGTCAACTTGCCCTTGAAGTCGTTGCGCGGCTGCTTATTGGCGTCACCGATCAGGACGTCGGCTACGCCGCCGCCTTCGGAGCCCGGCAGGAAGGCCGCGACAAAGGCGTCGGAGGCATTGATATAGTCGTTAGTCCACAGGGGACGGCCCGACAGGAAGACGGTCACGACCTTGATGCCCTCGGCCTTCAGCTTCTTGATCATGTCAAGCTCGCTGCGGTCGCCGTTCTTGTAGGCTAGGTTGGCGCGGTCGCCCTGGAATTCGGCATAGGGGTCTTCGCCGATGACGACAATGGCTACGTCCGGCTTTTCCTTGTAGACACCGCCGACGCTCAAGGAGGCCGTACCGCCGGCCGCCTTCACGGCCTCGGCGATGCCGCCATAGATCGACTGACCGTTCGGGAAGTCTGAGTTGGCATTGCCGGTGCCCTGCCAGGTAATGGTCCAGCCGCCGGACTGCTTGCCGATATTGTCGGCGCCGTCACCGGTGACCAGGATACGCGCATTCGCCTTCAGCGGCAGGACGCCGCCCTGGTTCTTGATCAGGACCAGCGATTCACGCACGGCCTGACGGGCGACGGCGCGGCTTTCGGCCGAACCCAGCTGGTCCCACTTGCCGGCCAGCGGACGGTCCTTCGGGGCTTCCAGTTCGAACAGGCCACCCTTGATCTTGGCGCGCAGGATACGGCGCACGGCGTCATCGAGGCGCGCCATCGGGATGGTGCCGTCCTTCACCTGGGTGAGGGTGTTCTTGTACAGGCCCTTCCAGCTGTCGGGCGCCATAAACATGTCGACGCCGGCATTCATGGCGATCGGGCAGCTTTCGTTGGTGCAGCCCGGCACTTGCCCCTGGGCGTTCCAGTCGGTGACGGCGAAACCGTCAAAGCCCATGCGCTGCTTGAGGGCGCCGGTGATGATGTGTTTCGAACCGGTCAGCTTCTGGCCATTCCACGAAGAGAAGGAGACCATGACCGAGAGTGCGCCGGCCTTGATGGCGGGCGGATAGCCGGCATTATGGATGTTGACGAGGTCGGCTTCGCTCAGGATCGCATCGCCCTGGTCTTTGCCGTCCTTGGTGCCGCCATCGCCGAGATAGTGCTTGGCGGTCGACATGATGCGGCCCGGCTTGATGCCATTGCGGCCGCCGTCATCACCCTGAAGGCCTTCGACCATGCGGCCGGAGTAAGCTGCGACATCAGCCGGATTTTCGGAATAGCCTTCATAGGCGCGGCCCCAGCGCTTGTCGCGCGGCACGGCGACGGTCGGGGCGAAGGTCCAGTCGACCCCGGCCAGCGACATCTCCTTGGCGGTGACTTCGCCGATCTTCTCGATCAGGTCCGGATTGTGGGCGGCGCCCAGGCCGACATTGTGCGGGAAGACGATGGCGCCGACCATGTTGGCGTGACCGTGGACGGCATCGATACCGAACAGCAGCGGGATACGGACCTTGGTCTTGCGGGCATCGTTGGCGCGCCAGTAGTCATCGGCCAACTGCAGCCACTCTTCCGGTGTAGCGCGCTCGTTCTGCTTCGGCGACGAATTGCCGCCGGCCAGGATCGAGCCCAGCGGATATTCCTTCAATTCTTCCGGTTTGATGAAGTTGATGTCGGCCTGGATGGTCTGGCCGACCTTCTCTTCCAGAGTCATCTGCGCCATGATCTCGTCGATGCGCTTTTCGGTCTTGGCGTCGACGATGCCTGCGTCTTCGACCACCGGCCATGCGGGATCGACCGTGATAATTTCTTCGGCCGCGGCGGGCTTGGCGGCCGCTGTCTTGGCCTTCTTGGCTTCGGCGGCGCCGGCCACACCCAGGGCCAGGACGAGTGCGATACCCAGTCCTGACTTCAGCGTCATTTTCAAGGTGCGCGAACCGCGCAAGGTAGTCGGCCCGAAGGCGTGACGTGTGACGGACATAGTGCTCCCGCTGCAATCCAATGTTATTTTATTCAGTTTGATCGTAACCGTCAGTCCAGGTCAACACCTGCAACCACGGCCACCCTGTTCCTGTTCCGGATGATTTATAGCTCCGGTTCTCCCGCGCGGATTATTGACAGCGCTATCAACCGGCGTCAAGTCGGTTGCTTTAAGCGTTTCCTTATAAAACAAAGGATAACGCCGTTTCGTCAAAGAAAAATATTTTTACTTTCATTATTTATTTGACAGCGTTGTCAGATATCAATATATGAAATCCACCCTGTTTCCTCTTTGCGTCAGTTTTTGACGGAACGAGGTTCCTCTTTAAAACGGCGGTGCCTGGCTCTTTCCCTTTTTCATGCCTGGCAGCGTGCGGTTTTAAAGCGCCTTCTTAAATGTGGCATTATTTGGAAGGCACTGGCCTTTAACCCCGATGAAC
>CAMLPZ010000286.1 GCA_946482045.1 uncultured Asticcacaulis sp. | reverse complement strand
ACATCGTCGGCGTCGTGCTCCAGTGCAACAACTACGAAGTCATCGACCTTGGCGTTATGGTGCCGGCCGATCGCATTCTGGCCGAAGCGAAGGAACACAGGGTCGATATGATCGGCCTCAGCGGCCTTATCACGCCGTCGCTCGATGAGATGGTCTTCGTGGCGCGCGAGATGCAGCGCCAGGGCTTCGACATTCCGCTGTTAATCGGCGGGGCGACGACATCAAAGACCCACACGGCGGTCAAGATCGAACCGGGCTATCACAACAACCAGGTCGTCTACGTTCTCGATGCCAGCCGCGCCGTCGGCGTGGTGTCGAACCTTCTGAGTGAGACCGAACTCGATACCTTCGTTGCCGACACCAAGGCCGACTACGCCCGTGTGCGCGAGTCCTACGGCAAGGGCGGATCGCAGCCGCGTTCAAGCCTCAAAGAAGCGCGTGGCAACCACTTCAAGATCGACTTTGCCGCCGAAGCACCGGTCAAACCATCCTTCCTGGGCCTGAAGACCTTCAGTCCCTACGACCTGAACGACCTGGCCGACCACATTGACTGGACGCCCTTCTTCGCGACCTGGGAGCTGGCCGGCAAGTATCCGGCCATCCTGGAAGACGAGGTGGTGGGCGAAGCCGCGACCAGCCTGTTCAGGGACGCGCAAGCCATGCTGAAGCGCATCCTTGAGGAGAAGTGGTTCGAGGCGCGCGGCGTCGTCGGCTTCTGGCCGGCCAATCGCAATGAGGAGGACGATATCGAGGTTTACGCCGACGAGACCCGCACCGACGTCATCGCCAAATTCCACAGCCTGCGTCAGCAGATGAAGAAGACGCGCGAAGGCCAGAGCAATACCGCCCTGTCGGACTTTATCGCGCCCAAGGGCACGCCTGACTGGATCGGCGGCTTTGCCGTCACCGCTGGCCACGGCGAGATGGAAATCGCCCGTGACTTCAAGGCCAAGGGCGATGACTATAATGCCATTCTGTCGACCGCCCTGGCCGACCGCCTGGCCGAAGCCTTCGCCGAAGCCCTGCACAAAAAGGTGCGCCGTGAGCTGTGGGGTTATGCACCCAATGAAGACCTGGACATCGATGGCCTGATTGCCGAGCAGTACAGGGGCATCCGTCCGGCGCCAGGCTATCCGGCCCAGCCCGACCACACCGAGAAGTGGACGCTGTTCGATCTACTCGATGCGCGCGACCGTACCGGCATGGAGTTGACCGAAAGCCTGGCGATGACGCCGCCGGCCTCGGTCTCCGGGCTCTATTTCGGCCATCCGAAATCGCACTATTTCGGTGTCGGCAAGATCGAGAAGGACCAGGTCGAGGACTATGGACGCCGCAAAGGCTGGACCGTCGATGAAGCCGAACGCTGGCTCTCGCCCATCCTCAACTACGTGCCTTAATCCATTTTCGTCACGTTGACGAAAGCTGATTAAGAGCGCATGCTTCGGGTATGCAAACCCGGACCGTCACCGCCCATATTCCGATCGAACTGGCCGAGCAGGTCGATGCCGCCGCCGAGCGCCTCGAACGCCCGCGTGGCTGGATTGTGAAGCAGGCCCTGCAGAACTGGATCAGCCTTGAAGAGCGCCGTCATCAGATGACGCTCGAAGGCCTGAGGGCTATCGATGAGGGAGACGTCGTTGATCGTGCCGAAATCACGGCATGGATAGACTCGCTCGAATAGCTTGCAACTCCTTTAGTCCGTGCCTGCGCGCCGTGATCTTCAACGGCTCTATAGCTTTCTGCGTGAAGTCAATCCGCGGGCAGCAAAGAATGTGCTGAAACAATTGGACGCTGCAGCAAACCGTCTGCCGTCGTTTCCACAGATAGCGCCTCGGCTTGACGCATACGCGGATCGCGATGTGCGAGCTCTTATGGTTGGCGACTACGAGTTACGGTACGAAGTTAAGCAGGATGCACTCATAGTCATCCGCATCTGGCATACCCGCGAAGAGCGCTAATCGCTCTTCATCGCGGCTAGCGCTTCGGCCGACAGCGTTACCTTCACAGCCTGAGAACTGGCGGTGGGAGCAGGGCTATTGTCTTTGAGATAATATTCCGACCGCGTCGGATTGAATATACGCGCGGACGACAATGGGCCAATGCACGCGTTGAGAGCTTCAATCGTCTTCATCATGATGTTACCGGCCTTCTACCGGGGAAGTACCTGAGTTTTCAACAGATACGCTAACTCATGCGTGTATTTATATCCTGTTAAGGTTAAGGCGCGGTTAATTTGCCGCGATGCAGCAGGCTAAATGAGGGCAACGGATACCGTCACGTTAACCACACCGATTGTCGCGGGACTCGCCTGGGCAGGAAAAGACGAGAATAGCCTGCCTCAGGCGTTAACCTTTGGCTCCTATTGCGAGCCGGTCGCGGGGGCAGCCCCAGGTTGCGGGGCGGGTTGGGCGGACGTAGCAGTCTCTACGGTTGGCAGGCCGGCGGACAGGCGCGCGCGGCGAGCGAGCGTATTGGTTGCCACCGGTGCGTTCGGGTCTTCGGGCGCGACCTGCGCCGCCAGTTTCGGCTGGGGCAGTTCATCGTAACCACGCGGGCCGCCGGAATTGAGCGTATCAGCGATGACCTTGGCTTCCTCGTCGGTCGCCATTTCGGCGAACAGGTTGGGATGCCCGGAAATTCGCGTGGCGGCATGTTCGCAATCGCCGGGCAACTGCCACGTGGCGTAGGCATAGGCAGCCTTATGGACCTCGGCCTTGCGCGCTCCGTCCCAGGCGTCGTAGCCGTGCTGGCGCGCCTTGTCGGCGAGGGCGAAGCCCTCGGGCGTCTTGCCCTTGCCCGACAGGGTGAGGGCGGCCTCATAGGCGCGCAGGTACGAGCGGCCGATGGTCTGGATGCGCTGGTCGACGGGCTCAATCGATGAGATTTGTTCGGCCAGCTGCATATTGCCGGTCAGGATGCCGTGGCACCAGGCGACCTTCTGATAGTCGTCGGCCGGCGCGTCCTCGATGGTCGGTGAACGCGGGCTGCCATCGGCATTGAACAGCACAAGCGGTTTTAACTGCTCAGCCGTCGGGCCCTTCGGCTTTGCCTTCACCGTCTTCTGCGCGACGGGGCGCTTCTTGGGTTTGGCTTCCGCTGGAGCGGCAAGGTTGATCGCCAGCGCACAGGCGATCAGGGGCAGAAGGGTAGGGACCAGCAGCCGCAACAGGCAAACTCCATGAAATGCTAACGATGCTAATAAACACGATTATAAGGCAATTCGGGCATAAAATCGCCCTGAACACGTTTTTATTTGGCGTGACCGGTAACAACTGCGCCAAACTGACGCGGCGATTACCAAAACTTAAGTCTGTTGCCGCGCAATCCTGGGCTATAGTGCCTGACGTAGGCAAGGGAGTGCGATGTCGTTCTGGAAAAACCTGGCGCAACTGGCGGTCGGCCGGTTCGATGCGGCCGAGTGCATGGAGTGTCCCAAAGGGCCGCCTGGCGCTGATCCGGCTTTTGCCACGGCGGTTACGGCGCTGGGGGCTAAGCTGGCCATGGCGGACGGCTGGGCCCAGGATGTCGAACAGACGGCCTTTCTACAGGTCTTCAAGCCCGAGGACGCTGCGCGTCGCGATGTCCTGCGCCTCTATGAGCTTGCGCGCCAGACCCCGCACGGCTTCGAATCCTATGCCAAACGTCTGGCCAAGCGGTATTCGAGCTGTCCGCAGATCCTCGAGGACGTCCTGGAAGGCCTGTTCCATATCGCGGTCGCTGATGGCTATCTGACGCACGAGGAAGAAACCTACCTTGAAACGGTGTCGCGGTTGTTCGGGCTGAAATCGACCACCTATCGCAGCATCCGCTCTGGCTATGTGCCGACCGATGCCGAAGACCCTTATGTCATTCTCGGCATCGAACCCCACGCCAGCGACGACGAGGTGCGCAAGGCTCGGCGCCTGCGGCTGAGCGATGTTCACCCGGATCGCATCCGGGCGCGCGGGCTGCCGGCGGATTTCGAAACCCTCTACACCCAGAAGGCCGCGCGCATAAATCTGGCCTTTGACGGCATCATGAAGGAGAGAATGGCTGACAGCACGACAATGTGATCGCCCGCAAGGGGATTTGCAGTGCAATGAAAAAGCCACGCCGTATGGTTATAAGAAAATTAAAATTCGCTCTGTTTGATGGTGGAGAGGTTGACGCGAGGCTGTTTCGTGACAATCTTGTAGCAGCAAGCGCCGCGTATCATGGCCTGTCAGTTAAGGTTCAAGAGTAATGACCAACAATCCGTCCTTTGCTTCATTTAAGCGTTCGTATCAGCCGTGGGGGCAGGTCCGCAGGAGGAACATGGTGTCGCGCGTTCTGCATATCGTTTCAATGACGGCGCTTGGACTGGCGGTGCTCGCCGGGATCGCGCTTCTGGTTGTTTTCGCGGCTTCGGTCGCGGTGGTCGGCGCTGCCGCCCTGGCGCTGATGGCGCTGGCGGCCTTCGTGACCCGCAAGCCGGTCCGCGTCTTCGTACGCGGGCAAGATAAGCCCAAGGACGACGGGAAGGGCATCTATGAAGCCCGCAAGACCGGCTCGACCTGGAGCGTCTATTAAGCTTCGACCTAGCTCATCTTTGCCGGAATCGGTAGGAATGACCCCGTGCAGATGCTGCGCGGGGTCTTTCAATGCGCCGTGGCAGGATTTGCCGTTGTCGCCGGGGCTGTCTGGTGGTGCGAATCGTCAGGGCGACCCAGGGCGACGGAATCTTGAGCATTTGCGCGTGAAAAAAGCGCTGACGCTTTCCGCGCATTGCGTTAAGGCATGAGGCCATGTCCCTGATCGACCTGCCTTCGCCTAATTTCAATGAACGCAAAGGACCGCCCGACATGGTGGTCCTGCACTATACCGGCATGGAGACGGCAAAAGCCGCGCTCGACCGCCTTTGCGATCCGGAGGCCAAGGTGTCTGCCCACTACGTCGTCGATGAGGACGGTTCGGTCTATAGCCTGGTGCCCGAAGAACGACGCGCCTGGCACGCCGGCGTCTCGTACTGGCGCGGCGACACCGACATTAACGGCTGTTCGATCGGCATCGAGATCGTCAATCCGGGACATGAGTTCGGCTATCGCGACTTCCCGGCAGTGCAGATCGATGCGGTCATCGGCCTGCTCGACGGCATCCGCGAACGCTGGGATATTCCCGATAGCCGTATCCTCGGCCATTCCGACGTCGCACCGGCACGCAAGGAAGATCCGGGTGAACGCTTTCCCTGGAGGACGCTGGCCGATCACGGCCACGGCATCTGGGTCGAGCCCGATCTGCCGCCGGCTGGCGCCATGGGGCCGCCGCTGGGGCCCGGTGACGAGGGGCTTG
>CAMLPZ010000285.1 GCA_946482045.1 uncultured Asticcacaulis sp. | reverse complement strand
TAGTGGTGATCGGATGAGAACCTCCTGGTTCGAAACGAAGCGTTGCGGATGCAACGCTGAGTTCGACGGAGCGAAGCGAAGCCTATCCTCTCGCCCGCCTCCGTAGCCCCTAAAATCTCTTTGCCACACGCGGCCTTTGTAGTAACAGACACTGAGCCGGCGCCAACTGAGTCAGGCCCGCAGGAGATCAGGATGTTCGCGCGCATTTTCAAACCCGCCAAGACCGCCATGCAATCGGGCCGCGCCAAGACGAATGACTGGGTGCTGGAATTCGAGCCGCGCTCAGCGCGTACGCCGGACCCTCTGATGGGCTGGTCGTCGTCTGCTGATATGAACGCGCAGATCCGCCTGACCTTTGAAACCAAGGACCAGGCCATGGCCTATGCCGAGCACAACGGCATTCCGTTCCGCCTGATCGAGCCTGAAACGCCGCCGAAGATCATCAAGGCCTATGCCGACAACTTCGCATACGGCCGTCGGCAATCCTGGACACACTGAACCTCTTCGGCTCCGTAGCTCAACTGGATAGAGCATCCGCCTTCTAAGCGGACGGTTACAGGTTCGAGCCCTGTCGGAGTCGCCAGGATTCTTTATTGATTCCCTACCTTACTACCGGCGTATCCAGCGTCTCCTGTCCCCATTCGGCCCACGACCCGTCGTAAAGCCGAGAGGGCTTATGGCCAACTTCCTCCAATGCTAGGGTGATAATCGCCGCTGTGACGCCCGAACCGCAGGTCGTCACCACGGTATGGCCATCGGCAATACCGAGATTACAGAAGATCGCTTCCAGTTCGTCGCGCGGTTTCAGGGCGCCATCGCGGATCAGTTCAGAAAAGGGCAGGCTGCGCGCGCCCGGCATGTGGCCCGAGCGTAACCCTGCGCGTGGCTCAGGCGCGGTACCGTCAAAGCGCGCTTTCGATCTTGCATCCAGCACCAAAGGACCGCCAGCAGTCTCAAGAGCCAGCCGCAATTCGTTGAGTGTGATCATGATTTCCGGCTGTGGCTTAGGCACATAAGTCGTGGCAACCGGCGTAGGAACTTCACCCGTCACGGGCAGGTGCAAAAGCTGCCAGGCCGGCAAACCGCCGCGCAGGATCTGAACGTTGGCGTGGCCAATGAGTTTGAAAGTCCACCACACGCGCGCCGCCGAGAACAAGCCCTGCTGGTCGTAGACGACGACATGATCCTCTGCCGAAATGCCCATCGCTCCGACCGCTGCCGCAAACGCTTCCGGCGAGGGTGCCGTGTGGGGTAGGCCGGTCGAGTGGTCGCTGACGGCTTCGATATCGAAGAAGACCGCACCTGGAATGTGCTCTTTCAAATAAAGAGCGTGCATATCGGTGCCGTCGAGCGCCCAACTGCCATCGACGATCTTGACCGTACCTTCATCGATGAGCTTGCGCAGCGCCTGCGGTTCAATCTGGTTCGTCATGATCTGTCCTTTGCGTGCCGCGGATGTGGCCATAGCTGTCGAGCGCGCGTCGCCGGGCGAAGTCGTGGTCGATGATCGGTTCGCGTGCGCCACCGTTATAGCGCGAACAATAGGTTCCGGCAGGGTCGAATTTCTCGGCCTGCGCAATCGGATTGAACACACGATAGAAGGGCGAAGCGTCGGCGCCGCTGCCGGCGACCCATTGCCAGTTGCCGGGATTGTTGGCCGGATCAGCGTCGACCAGGCAATCCCAGAACCATTGTTCTCCACGCCGCCAGTCGATCAGGAGATGCTTGATCAGAAATGAGGCGGTCACCATACGCACCCGGTTGTGCATATAGCCGGTCTGCCACAACTCACGCATGCCGGCGTCGACCAGCGGGTAACCGGTTTCGCCCCGACACCACGCCTTGAAGCCGTCGTCATCATCCTGCCATTCGAAAGCGTCGAACTCACGGCGCATGTTTTTAACGTGCATCCGCGGATTCTGGTCGAGCAGTTGATGGCAGAAGTCCCGCCACGCCAGTTCGGCGCGGAACTTATCGGCGCCCGATTGCAACGCAGGTTGATGCCGAACCGCCTCATAGGTCTCGAACAGGATGCGCTGCGGACTGATCTCCCCGAAGCGCAGGTGGGGCGACAGGTGAGAGGTCGCGTCCTTGGCCGGACGATCGCGATCGTCCTCGTAGGTCGCCAGGTCCTCATCGATAAAGCGGGCGAGGGCGTGATGGGCAGCAGCCTCGCCGGGCGTGAAGCGGTCGAAGCCCTTGGCCCAATCGAAGCCGGATCGGGTGCGCGTATCATCGAGCTTCAACGAATCGAGACTGACACTGCGCGGCCAATGTTCGGGCGCCGGCCATTTTCGCTTCGTGACGCCGTCGGGCTCGTGCGGTTCGCAGAAACCACCGTAGACCAGGGCGCGATAATAGGGAGTGAAGACCTTGAATGGCGTACCGGACTTGGTCGTTACCGCGCCTGGCGAGGCCAAAAGTGTCGCATTATGGCGCTCAAAATCAACATGTCGGTCGGATAATACTCTTTCCAGGATATCGTCGAAATCCTGCGTCAAAGGCTCAAAAACGGACGAGGAAATGACTGTTTTTGCTTTTGTTTTATCAATGAGATCGAGCAGCTCCGCCCTGGCGTCGCCCGACAGAATAATCAATCTTGAAGAATGGACCTCCAAAGCTTCACCTAAAACTTTAAGAGATCGATGTAGCCACCATTTTGAAGCTGCCCCCAACGGTCGGGTATATATGGCTTCATCGTCGATATAGACCGGAACAATCGGCCGTCCGGATTGCAGCGCCGACCGCACGCCGGGATGGTCTTTCAGGCGCAGATCGCGGCGGAACCACAAAATAACGGGCGATTTGGAATCAACATATTGGTCGGTCATGAAAACGAGACGCTTGAATTGAATGAATCACAAGGAAAGCCGCCACGGCAGCACGGCTCCGGCTCAAGCCACAATACGAAAATTTGTTGGGTTTGGACCTTGTCTGACCCGATGCGGTTGGGCACAAGACGGCCATGACAACACCCGTGCCGATAAGCTGCACCATCATCGCCAAGAATGAAGCCGACCGCATCGGTGAGTGCATCCGGCTGGTCATCGACTGGGTTGATGAAGTCGTGGTCATCGACAGCGGATCGACCGACGACACGGTCAGGGTCGCCGAAGATCTGGGCGCACGCGTCATCCATCACGACTGGCCGGGCTATGGCCCGCAAAAGCGCTATGCCGAGGATATGGCGCGCAACGACTGGATCCTGAACCTCGACGCTGACGAATATGTGACGCCGGAACTGCGCGACGAAATCATTGCCCTTATGAAGGCCGCCCCGCCGCGCAATGCCTATCGCATGCGCATCCGCAATGTCTATCCAGGGCAATCGAAGCCGCGCTTATGGGCCGACTTCCACAACTATGTCCGCCTCTATGATCGCCGCGTCGTTCGCTTCCGCGACAGCGCCGTCCACGACACGGTCGATACGCGCGACGAAAAGGTCGGCCAGCTCGAAGGCAGCGTCGCGCATTTCTCGGCGCGGACCTTTGCACATATCCGCGAGAAGCTGGCCTCCTATGCCGACCTGCAAACCAAGGTGATGAAAAAGCCTGCCTGGCAGCTTTGGCTCCGCGTGCCGTTTGAGTATCCGATGGTCTTTCTCCGCTATTTCATTGCCCGCCGTCACTTTACCGGCGGCCTCGAAGGCCTCTACAGCGCGCACCTGAATGCCGAAGCGCGCTTCAATCGCCTGTTCAAATTCCTGAACGCCCAAAAGAAGGGGCAGGGCTGATGGCCGACAAATCCCGCTTCTGGCAGGACGTGGCGTGGCGCTTCGAAGCCCTGTTCTACGACCTCTATGTCGGCTTCATACGCCTGCTGCCGGTCGATACAGCCTCCGACCTCGGTGGCTGGTTATTCCGCGTGCTTGGGCCACTGACGCCGATGCAGAAGACGGTCGAACGCAATTTGCAACTGGCCTTTCCCGACCTGGACGACGCGGCCCGCAAACGACTGATCGACAAGCAGTGGGAACTGACCGGCCGAACCATGGCCGGCGAATTCCCCGTCATGGACCGTATCGTGAAAGACCCGAGCCGTGTCGAAGTCGAGGGCATTGAAAAGTTGCGCGCCATCGCCCAGAGCGGCAAACCGGTGATCTTTATCTCCGGCCACATCTCCAACTGGGAGGTAATGAACGCCGCCATCCTGTCGGCCGGCGTCAACTACATGATCACCTACCGCGCCGCCAATAACCCCTATGTCGATGAGCGCTTCAAAGCCGGTCGCGAAGCCTATGGCGTGTCGATGTTCGCGCCCAAGGGCAGCGATGGCGCCAAGGAGCTGCTGATCGCGCTCAACGAAGGCAAGTCGGTCGGGCTGATGAACGATCAGAAGTTCAATCGCGGCGTGCCAACCCCGTTCTTCGGACATGTGGCCGACACGGCGCCCGGACCGACGCGGTTGGCGCAACGCTTCGGGACGGTGCTTCAGCCCCTGACCATCCGCCGCTTGCATAAGGCGCGCTTCAAGGTCACCGTCCACGATCCGATCGAAGTCGACAACACCGGCCACAAGGCGCAGGACGTCGAAACGACGGTGGGCAAGATCACCAACTTTATCGAACAGGCGGTGCGAGACAATCCAGAAGAATATTTCTGGGTGCACAAGCGCTGGCCGAACGCGCTTTACAAGAGCCAGGATTAATCCTGCTTGTCGGCCACGTCCGGCCGCCAGTCGAACAACTGCTTCAGCACTTCGATCGCCTTGCGGCGCGGTTCCGGCAAGGCATCGCCCTGCTGCAGGATGTACATGGCATCACGCGCCGCCATGGCGATCAGGTCGGAATGCGCCACCGGATCGACAAAGCGATAGGCTGGAAAGCCGGACTGCCGCGCCCCCAGAATGTCGCCTTCGCCGCGCAGCTTCCAGTCCATCTCGGCGATACGGAAGCCGTCTTCGGTGTCGCGCAGCAGTTCCAGCCGCGCCTTGGCTGTGTTGCCGAGCGGTGTGTCATAGAGCAGGATGCAGGCGCTCTTTTCGCGGCCACGGCCGACACGGCCGCGCAGCTGATGCAGTTGCGCCAGGCCGAAGCGCTCGGCTTGCTCGATAATGATGATCGAGGCATTAGGCACATCGATGCCAACCTCAACGACCGTCGTGGCGCACAGGATGCGGATCTCGCCCTTGGCGAAGCGGCTGACAACGGCATCCTTGTCTTCCGACGGCATGCGACCGTGGACGAGGCCGACTTCGATCCGCAGAGCGTCCTGAAGCTCGCGGTGGCGCGCCTCGACGGCGATCAGGTCCGACGCCTCGGTCTCCTCGACCAGCGGACAGATCCAATAGGCCTGGCTGCCGGCGGCGAGCGCGGTCTGCAGTCGCGCGATGACGTCGGGCAGGCGTTGCCGCGGCAGGACGGCGGTCTGGA
>CAMLPZ010000284.1 GCA_946482045.1 uncultured Asticcacaulis sp. | reverse complement strand
GCCTCCGCGCCACCCTTCATCTTGGCCAGGTGCGCATCGGCGTCCGGCAGGATGCGTTCCAGGAATACCCGTCCGACCTTGAGCTTGGTCGCGAAGAACGGATCCGTCGATCCATTATTGATTTCTTCCTGAGCGGCCTTGGCCATCATTGCCCACATATAGGCCGAGCAGGTCAGGCCGAACAGATGCAGGTAGTCGAGCGAACCGGCCGCGGCATTGTCGGGATTGCCCATGCCGTTCTGCATCAGCCACATGGTGCCGTCCATCAGCTTGGCCTTGGTGTCCTTCAGCGCCTTGATGTAGGCAGGGACAGGAGAGCCGGCTTCTTCGGCGGCGACGTAGGCATCGATTTCCCCGAAGAAGGTCTGAAGCGCGCGGCCGCCCTTGGACGGCAGCTTGCGGCCGACGAGGTCGAGCGCCTGGACGCCGTTGGTGCCTTCATAGATCAGGGTGATGCGGACGTCGCGCATATATTGCGAAGCCGGGAAGTGCTCGGTAAAGCCCGAACCGCCGTGGACCTGCATGGCGTCCTGGGTGACTTTCAGGCCCTTCTCAGTCAGATAGGCCTTAATGACCGGCGTAAGCAGGCCCATGTAATCGCTTGCTTTTTCACGGGCTTTTTCATCTTCGCCGACATGCTGGAAGTCAGCCTGGAGCGCGCCCCACATCAGGAAGGCGCGGCCGCCTTCGATCAGGGCGCGGCTTTCCAGCAGCATGCGGCGGACGTCGGGGTGGACCAGGATGCTGTCGGCCGGCTTGTCGGGCGACTTCGGGCCGGTGAGGGCGCGGCCCTGCAGGCGGTCCTTGGCGAACTGGGTGGCGGCGACATAGGCCGCGTGACCGATGGCCAGGCCCTGGAGGCCCACGCCATAGCGCGCCGCGTTCATCATGTAGAACATGATCTTCAGGCCCTCGTGCTCGCTGCCGAGCAGAAAGCCCTTGGCGTCCTCATAGACCATGACGCAGGTCGAATTGCCGTGGATGCCCATCTTGTGCTCGAGGCCGGCGCACTTCAGGCTGTTACGCTCGCGCGGATTGCCGTCGGCGTCGGGCAGGAATTTCGGTACCAGGAAAAGCGAGATGCCCTTGACGCCGGCGGGGGCGCCTTCGATGCGCGCCAGGACCAGATGGCAGATGTTTGAGGTAAAGTCGTGCTCGCCGGCCGAAATCCAGATCTTCTGGCCAGTGATGCGATAGGAACCGTCACCGTTCGGAACGGCCTTGGTGCGCAGAAGGCCAAGATCGGTGCCGCAATGCGGCTCGGTCAGGTTCATCGTGCCCGACCATTCACCGGAGATCAGCTTGGGCAGGTATAGCGCCTTTTGCTCGTCAGTGCCGCCGGCGTGCAGGGCCGAAATGGCGCCTTCGGTCAGGCCGGGATACATGCCGAACGCCGAAGATGCGCCCGACAACATTTCCGAGAAAGCGGTGTTGACGAAGTGGGGCAGGCCCTGGCCGCCATATTCAGGATCGTTCGACAGGGCGGTCCAGCCGGCTTCGGTCAGGGCCTTGTAGGCCTCCTTATAGCCCTTCGGCGCCGTCACGCTGCCGTCGGCATTGAGAACGCAGCCCTCCTTGTCGCCGGTGATGTTGATCGGGTGGACGACTTCTTCCGTGAACTTGGCGGCTTCTTCCAGGATGGCCATGACCGTTGCCGAGTCAGCGTCGGCAAAGCCTTTCAGATTGTTGTACTGATCGGTCTTGAAGACGTTCTCAATGAGGAACTGATAGTCGCGAACCGGGGCCTGATAGCTCATAGTCGGTTATCCCTGTGTCTTAGATATTTTATTTAAGCTTTTGCTTGCTGAAGGTTTTCGGCCTCCAGCTTATGAACCTGTTCTTCCAGCCAGACGCAGCCGGCCTGCATGTCGGAAATGGCGGCGTCGATATCCTCGCGCTGGCGTTTGAGGGTCTCGATCTGCTTGCGGTACTTGACCAGCGTTGCCTTCATCTGCGAAGCGCCCTGGTCTTTCGGGGTATAGAGGTCGAGGATTTCGTGGATTTCGACCAGCGAAAATCCCAGCCGCTTGCCGCGCAGGATCAGTTGCAGGCGGGCGCGGTCGCGGGCGCTGTAAAGCCGCGTCTGGCCCTTGCGTTCCGGGCTGATCAGCCCCTTGTCTTCGTAGAAACGCAAGGCGCGCGCCGTCACGTCGAATTCTTTCGAAAGCTGGCGAATAGAGTAGGTGCGATTGTCCATCTGGCTGTTCCCGTCCCCCTATTATGATGAATATGTTTACATTGACGTAAACGTCAAGATATTTGTGTTTGTGATCACGGTCAAGCGGCAAGTGACCGCAACGTCAACTTTTCTGCATAAGGATGCCATAGGGGCTTGTGTGATTGACGGGAGGGGCGCGTCGGCCTAAAGGCTGGCCCTGTTGAACAAAGGAGTTTGCCCCGATCATGTCGTCATTTGCCACCCTTGCTTACGCCGGCCGCGCATGGCCGTTTGAACAGGCCCGCGCCCTGATCGCGCGCCTGATCAAATCGCGTCTCAAGGATGCGGCCGAGCAGAAACGGGTTTTGGCCTTGATCGAAGCCGGCAAGACGGATGAGGCGCTGCATGAAAACGAGGCGCTGGGCCGGCCGGTGATCTTCGAGACCGGCTATGGGCCGTCGGGCCTGCCGCACATCGGCACGTTTGGCGAAGTGGCGCGGACGACCATGGTGCGCCAGGCGTTCGAAGCCATGACTGGCGGGCACTGGCGTACGCGCCTGATCTGCTTCTCGGACGACATGGATGGCCTTCGCAAAGTGCCGGAGGGCATCCCTAATCCTGAGGTTCTGCGTGAGGACCTGTACAAGCCCTTGACCGTCGTGCGCGATCCGTTTGGCGAATATCCGTCGTTCGGCCAGCACAACAACGCGCGCCTCAAGAAGTTTCTCGATGGCTTTGGATTCACTTATGAATTCCTGTCATCGACGGAGTGCTACAAGGGGGGCGTCTTCGATCAGACCCTGCTGACAGCACTTGATCGATTCGAGCAGATCCAGGCGGTCATGCTTCCGACGCTCGGGCCGGACCGGCGCGCAACCTATTCGCCCTTTTTGCCAATCTCGCCGAAGACCGGCCATGTCCTTCAGGTCCCTACGCTTGAGCGCGATGTGGCGCGTGGCACGATCGTGTTCGAAGAGAATGGCGAGAAGTTCGAGGTGCCGGTGACCGGCGGCCACGTCAAGATGCAGTGGAAGCCCGATTGGGCGATGCGCTGGGCGGCTTTGGGCGTCGATTATGAAATGGCCGGTAAGGACCTGATCGACTCGGTCAAGGTCTCGTCTCAGGTGTGCAAGGTGCTGGGCGGCATTCCACCGGAAGGCTTTAACTACGAGCTGTTCCTGGACGAGCAGGGCCAGAAGATTTCGAAATCGAAGGGCAATGGGCTGACCATGGAGGATTGGCTGCGTTACGGCGCGCCGGAGAGCCTGGCCTACTATATGTTCCAGTCGCCGAAATCGGCCAAGAAGCTCTATTTCGACGTCATTCCCCGGGCGACGGACGAGTTCTTCCAGCAACTGGATGCCTATCCGAAGCAGGAAGAGGCCAAGCAGATCGAGAACCCGGTCTGGTTCGTGCTGCGTGGCGAGACGGCGATCAAGTCGCCGCCGGTGACCTTTGGCTTGATGCTCAACCTCGTGTCGGCGGCCAATGCCTCGGACAAGGAGACGCTGTGGGGCTTCCTGCGCGCCTATATTCCGGGCGCGACGCCGGAGAGCGAGCCGGTGCTGGACCGCCTGGCCGGCTATGCGCTGAACTATTTCGAGGACTTTGTGAGGCCGTCGAAATCGTTCCGTTTGCCCGATGAGAAGGAGAAGGCGGCGTTCGAGGACCTCATCCAGCGCTTTAAGGACTTGCCCGCGGATACGCGTGACGCCGAGGCATTGCAGAACATCGTGTTTGAAGTCGGAAAGGTTCATGAATTCGAGCCTTTGCGCGCGTGGTTTCAGGCATTGTATGAAGTTCTGCTCGGGCAGTCGCAGGGGCCGCGCTTCGGGTCGTTCGTGGCGATCTTCGGACTGGAGCGGACGATTGCCCTGCTGGAGCAGGGTGTTCGCGGGGAGCTTGTGCCTGCCGCTTGAGCTCGAATGGCAAATGGGGTGTGGGGTCTGTGACCCCACAAAATCTTCTGATACCATAAGAAAGCCTGGCCATAGGCCGGGCTTTCTTGTGGTAATATAAGACTTGGGGCCTCAGGCCTCAAACCCATAACTATCCGCGCCAACGGAGGCCCCATGCTGCGTCGTGCCCTTGCGTTCAGTTGCGTACTTCTCACACCAAGCCTGGTCCATGCCGCTCCAAAGCCGGCGGCCATCGACGCCGAAGTCCGCAAGGTCCTGGATGCGACGAAAGCCAACGGTCTCGCCATCGCGGTGATAGACAACGGTAAGGTCGGCTACACCCAAGCCTACGGCATTCGCAACGCCAAGGGAGAGCCATTAACGCCCGACACCATCATGTATGGCGCCTCGCTGACCAAGGCCGTCTTCGCCTACACGGTTCTGCAACTTGTCGATCAGGGTAAGCTTACGCTCGACAGCCCCATCAGCGAATTGCTCGACAAGCCGCTGCCGGACCATGACCCGGAAGCCATCTATCCCAACAAGTATGGTCCCTATAAGGACCTCGCTTCTGATCCGCGTTGGGCGAAGATTACACCGCGCATCGCCCTGACGCACTCGACCGGATTTGCCAACTTCTCCTGGCTGGAGCCGGACCGTAAGCTGCGCATGCATTTCGATCCCGGCGCCCGATATGCCTATTCCGGCGAGGGGCTGATCCTGCTGCAATTCGTCATCGAGAACGGCAAGCTCAAGCAGGACCTCGGCGACCTGACACAAGCCAACTTTACCCGGCTGGGCATGACGCGGACCAGCCTGATGTGGCGGGATGACTTCCGGCCCAACCTGGCCGATGGCTGGAACGATGCCGGCGAGGTGGGCGAACACGATGAGCGGTCAAAGGTCCGGGTCGCCGGATCGATGGATACGACCATCACGGATATCGCCAGGTTCACGGCGGCTTTGGTGCGCGGGGATGGCCTAAGCGCCAAATCGCGCGACGAACTGACCAAACCACAATTGAAGATCACGACGGCCCACCAGTTTCCGACCTTCCTGCCGGATTTGCCGGCGGAGCAGCAGCGCAAGGACCTTTACGCCGGGCTAGGCGTGATTGTGTTCGACGGCCCGCAAGGCCACGGTTTTTATAAGGGCGGGCACGACGGTCAGACGGCCAACACCATGGTCTGCATCGAGAAGGGCCAGCGCTGCGTCGTCATCCTGTCGAATGACGTCCGCGCCGAAGCCGGCTTTGCCGATCTGGTGAAGTTCGTGCTCGGTGACACCGGCGTGCCGTACGAATGGGAATACGGCGATCACGCTGGCAA
>CAMLPZ010000283.1 GCA_946482045.1 uncultured Asticcacaulis sp. | reverse complement strand
TGCAGCGTTTTTGAGTTGCGCGACGGCAAGATCTACCGCCAGCGCAATTACGACTGCTTTGAACCGTTCGCTTGAGCGCAACCCCGAAAGTGGTCCCGGTTTCGGGATAGGTTGCGCGACAGGAATCAGTCCTCGTCCGGATATTGGTAGCTCACCAACTTGTCGAGGAACGGCGCGGCCTCGATATCATCTAGCGTTTGGCGCACTGGCCAGTCGTTGACGTGATCCATCCATGGAATGCGCATCTCGACGCCGAACTGGATATCGGGCTCGATGCGATCGGGGTGGTCGAAGGCGCCGATGGCGACCGCCAGGCCATCCGGCGCTTCGTAGGTCAGCGGCGTGCCACAGTCAGGGCAGAAACCGCGCTGGACGAAGTTGGAACTCTGGAAACGCTTAGGCTCGGCCTTGGTCCAGGTCAGCGCGCCTTCGGGGATCGAGACCAGCGGCGCGAAGACATTGCCAAACGCCTTCTGGCACATGCGGCAGTGGCAGACCGACGCCTTGCCCAAAGGCCCCGCAACTTCGAAGCGCACCGCGCCGCACTGGCATCCGCCTTTTGAAAGTGTCATTGCGTCCTCGGCTTGGCAGGGTTGGCTGGCATGCCTATATGATGCGGCAACCCAAAAGCGGCAACAGGACCACCTATGGCGCACATAGAACTCGACAATCCTGTCTGGCACGCGCTGACCACCCGCCACGCGCACCTGGCCGAGGGCAAGCCGCCGGTACTGCGTTATCCCGCAGAGGTCTCGCCCTTCGCCGCTCTTGAGACGCCAGACGCCTTGGAGCATCTGGGCGATGTTGTGCCGGAAGGCGGCAATGCGGTGGTCTGGGCCGACGCCGCCCTTGATGCGCCCGACGGGCTAGAACGCGTGACGGCCTTCGATGTGATGCAACTGGTGGCCGACGACTTTCGCCCCAATGAGGTCCGCGACGACATCCAGCCGCTGACGAAGGCCGACGTGCCGGACATCCTCGAACTGACGGCGCTAACACGTCCCGGTCCCTTCGGCACGCGGACCATCGAAAAGGGCGATTTTGTCGGCATTCGTGACAATGGCCGGCTGATCGCCATGGCGGGCGAACGCATGTGCCTGCCGGGCTACACCGAAATTACCGCCATCTGCACGCACCCGGACTACCAGGGGCATGGCCTGGCCAAACAGCTGATCTCGGTCATGGGCAGCAAGATCAAGGCAGAAGGCCGCATTCCGTTCCTGCACTCACTTCCCGACAACGAATCGGCCTTGCGTGCCTATGCTGCCACCGGCTTCAAACCGCGCCGCATGTGGCAGGTCACTCTGTTCGGCCGCGCCGGCGCGAACTCGGAAAGTGATGGTTATTTTGCAGGAAGATGAACCGCCACACGCAATGGCGCTGAAAGTCCTCAAATTGGATGAGATGCTAGCTGGCTAGCGCCGGCTGTATTCTTATACAGCCAAGCGACGACCGCGACGCAGATCGCCAATTTCAGGACTTTTCAGGAGGTTTGCATCTTTTTGAGGACTTTATAGGCCTTGATAACGCGTTGCAGCTTGTCCTCGGCCGAGCGGTCGCCGCCGTTGTTGTCCGGGTGGCAGCGCTTCAGCAGTTCGGTATAGCGCACGCGGATCTGGTCCCAGGTCGCGCCGGCTTCGAGGTCGAGGTCCGCAAAGGCCTGGCGCTCGATCTTGCCGTACTGCTTCTCGGCCGGCACGGCCTTGTCGCGATTCGGCGCGGCGCCGGCGCCGAAGACGCTGTGCGGATCGTAAAAGCCGCCGGCCTTGGTGCCCTTGGTCGTAAAGTTCGCGGCTTCACGCGACTGGCGAGAGGCGCGGAAGGCCCAGGTCGGACGGTCACCGGTCGCAATCGATTCGCGGTGACGACGCGCTTCGCCTTCGGACATGCCGGCGAAGAAGTTCCAGTTCTTGTTGTACTCGCCGGCGTGCAGCTGGCAGAAATTATAGAATTCGTTCATCATTTCGCGCGACTTCGGCGCGCGCGCGGTCGCAGCCTTATGGCACTCCGGCCATTCGCAAGGCTTTTGACCCGGCTTGAGCTGCAATACGTCTTCTTCAGGACGGCGCGTTTGTTCCTCGCCTTCCTTTGGAGGGCGGATGCGCATGTCCATAAAACGCGGCTTGTACTTGAATCCTTCGCTCATATGATGAGATATCACCCTGAAAGCATAATAACTGCTGAATTGTATCTGACGTGTGAGGCCGAATATGGGTGAAATCGCTGATCGTATCCGATCGAAGCTGGAATCAGCCCTTGCCCCGGTGCGCCTTGATATCCAAGACGACAGCGCCAAACATAGTGGGCATTCGGGCGCGCGTGAAGGGGGCGAGAGTCATTTTTCCGTGCTGATTGTTTCAGACGCCTTCGAAGGCCTCAACCGCGTGGCGCGTCAGCGACGCGTGAACACCATATTGGCCGAGGAACTGGCCGGTCCTGTCCACGCCCTCAGCATCCAGGCAAGGACGCCGGCTGAAGCGTAAAGCCCACACTCGCGAAAATCCTCTTTTCACGCCTTGACGCGCAAAGGCCCGCACCGTAAGGCGGCGCCGTGCCAATGGTGCTTCCCGAAGGGGAAGATAATAGGGAACCGGGTGAAAATCCCGGACTGTCCTCGCAACTGTAAGCGTTGAGCCCGCCGCCAAACGTCAACTGCATTCGCGGGGAAGACGGCGCCGGGCGTTGGAAACGCAAGTCAGGAAACCTGCCGTGGCTGTCGTCCTTTGCCCTGGTCGAGGTGTGCCGGGCGAGCGAGAAGCCTCTCGAAAGACGATGTGTTTGTGAGTCGCAGTCTGCGGGCTGTCGGCTCTCGTCTTCTGGCGGAAAGAAACCGTTCCATGTTGAAGAAAATCCTCATGCTCGGCGCGTCCTCGCTAGCGCTGCTGTCTCCTATGTTTGCCCATGCCGAAGAAAGCGTCGAAGACGTCGTCGTCACCGTGACGCGCGAAGCCCTGCCCGTGTCCAAGATCGGCCAGGCCGTCGATGTGCTGACCGACGCCGACATAAAGTCCTATCAATCCCTGTCGGTCAGTGACCTGCTAGCGCGCACCACCGACCTGCACATCGTCGCCAATGGCGGTCCGGGCGCGTCGGGGGCCTCCAGCATCCGTGGTTCGGGCGCCGACCAGGTCCTGTATTTGCTCGACGGTATCGCGCTGAATGACCCGTCGCAGGTCGGCGGCGGTGTTGACCTCGGCGTCCTGTCGACCGGCGACGCCGATCGCATCGAAGTGCTGCGCGGGCCGCTCTCGACCCTTTGGGGTTCGGGCGCCGTCGGTGGCGTGGTCAGCATCACCACCCGCCACGCAACGCAGGCGCTGGAAGGCGACGTGGCTGTCGAAGGCTTCGATCATTACAGCGCGGCGCGCCTCGGCATCGGCGGCAAGGCCGACCGCCTGAATTGGCGCGTCTTTGCCTCAGGTCTGAACGACCGCGGTGTGTCGGCCGCTGCTTCTGGCACCGAAGCCGATGGCTTTACGCAAACACAGGTGAGCGCGCGCGCCAGCTATGGCGTCACCGACCACGTCACCCTGACCGGTCTGGCGGCGAAAACGCACAACTACACCGAAGTTGATGGCTATGACCTCAACTTCAATTTCACCGACACCGACGAAACTTCGTTGAACGATACGACGCTGGCGGCCATCGGCCTGACGGCGAAGTACGATGCGATCGACCACACCCTGTCGGTCAGCGCGACCGAAACCGAGCGCAACCTCTATGACGCCACGCGCACCCCGACCTTCGAAGGCCGCGGCCGCTCGCTGACCGCCGACTACCACCTGGTCTATCGCCTGTCCGACGCCACGCGCCTGCTGGCAGGCCTGCGCCACCAACAGGACGAGATGCGCACAAGATCGACCTGGACGCCGCTACAGACCGCCGAGCAGGACCTGACGAGTATCTACGGCCAGGTGCGCCACGATTTCGGCGTGGCCAGCGTTGCTTTTAGCGCGCGTCATGACGAGTCGTCGAGCTTCGGCGGCCAGGACATCGTCCAGGCATCGGTGTCCGTGCCAGCAGGCCCATGGCGGTTCCGCGCCAGCGCCGGCCAGGGCGTCAAGGTGCCAAGCCTGTACCAGCTATACAGCGATTACGGTAATCCCGACCTGCAACCCGAAAAGGCCCTGACGGTCGATGGCGGAGTCGACTACAGCTTCGCCTCGGGCCAGGTATCTGTGACGGTCTTCACGCGCGATATCGACAACCTGATCGGCTTCGATTCGTGCTGGCCGGCGACGGCGGCGCTGTGCGCGACGCATCCTTTCGGCTTCTACGACAATATCGATAAGTCCGAGGCCAACGGCGTCGAACTGGAATGGGTGCAGGATCTTAGCGACCGCCTGCATCTGCGCGGCAACCTGACTGCGCTCAATACCCGCAACGAGTCCATTGGCTTGGAAGGCAAGGAATTGGCCCGCAAGCCGAACCTGCTGGCCAATCTCGACCTCAGCTATGACGTGAGCGACACCCTAAATCTGGCGATCGGCCTGCGTCACGCCGGCGATGCCTTCGACAACGCCGCCAACACGGTCATGCTCGACGCCTATACGCTCACCGACCTGCGGGCGCGTTACCGTTTGAACGATTGCGTGGAGCTCTATGGCCGCATCGAGAACCTGACGGATCAGCGCTATGAGACCGCCGCCGGCTACGGCCAGCTCGGCCGCAGGCTCTGGATCGGGATACGCACGCGCTTGTTCTAAGTGTGTAAACAAAAGGCGGGTGCAACAATTTACCACACCGTACTGGCAATTGTGGCGCCCACATGAACGAAAAACGTATTGTGCGTTGTGATCAAAAATGCTTCCGTAGCGACGTTACTTAAATTATTGCCGGGCGCTTTCAGGCCGTCGGACGTTCCAACCCGTCCGGCGGCCGTATAGCATCCAACCGGCCTATTCCGGCCACCCGTCTGACTTTCCGCCCGTTTTCGACAGAACTTTCACGCCTTCGATACACATCGCCTTATCGACCGCCTTCAGCATGTCGTAGAGGGTGAGCGCGGCAACGCTGACCGCCGTCAGGGCCTCCATCTCGACGCCCGTCTGCCCCGAGGTCCGGACCTCGGCCGAAATATCGAAGCCGGGCAGATCGCTGTTCTCGGCGATGACGACCGCGACCTTGGTCAGCGCCAGCGGATGGCACAGGGGTATCAGGTCCGCCGTCCGTTTGGCGGCCATGATGCCTGCCAGTTCCGCGGTCGTTATTACCGCACCCTTGGGCGTCCGGCCCTCGCGCACCAGGATGACTGTTTCGGCGGAGCAGACGAGCCGCCCCGCAGCCTTCGCAGTCCGCGCCGTCACTGGCTTGTCAGAAACATCGACCATGCGGGCGCGGCCGGCTTCGTCGAGATGCGTCAGGTCGCTCATGTCCACCTCTTGAGATCTTTGGCATCGGCGGCGC
>CAMLPZ010000282.1 GCA_946482045.1 uncultured Asticcacaulis sp. | reverse complement strand
TATGAAGACGCCGACATCATGGGCTTCAACAAACCCTCGGGCCTGTCGAGCCAGGGCGGGCGCGGCGACCACCATAATCTCGACGACCTGATGTGGGCGTTTGCGCGTTCGAACGGCAAGCGGCCAAAGCTGATTCACCGGCTGGACCGCGACACGTCCGGCATATTGCTTGTCGCCAAGACCACGCCCGTGGCGTCCTTCCTGGGCAAGGCGATGATCCGCCGGGCATTCGAAAAGACCTACCTGTGCATCGTTTCCAATGCCGGACGACTGCCTGACCGTTTCGAGGTCAATGAAGCCCTGCGCCGGGAAGAGCAGGGGCGCGAAGCCTGGTCGCGTGTCTGCCCTCCCGATCACCCCGAAGCATTGATGGCATCGACTGCCTTCGAGGTCCTGGGGCGCTCCGGTGACGCCGCCCTGGTGCGGGCTAAGCCGCATACCGGCCGGATGCACCAGATCCGCGTGCATCTGGCCCACTTAGGCTGTCCGATCGCGGGAGATGTGCGCTATGGCGGCGCGCTCAGTCTGGAGGGGCGCTCGGTGCCCCGGCTGATGCTTCACGCCCTGACCCTGACCTTTCCGCACCCCGCCGGAGGCGACAAGACCCTCTCCGCGCCCGTGGCCGACGATATGTCGGCATTATGTCAGGTGCTCGATCTGGTCCTACCTTAGATATTATAAGGGTTTGATAAAGGGCGTGATCACATAAAGCGCTGAAAAGACAGTGTTAATCATACGTTCACCGCATATTTTCAGCATTCGCTAAGTCACCGAATGATACCTTTCGGCCGTTATTCAACAGGCCACAGAAGGTGGGCCGATTACTGACCGCGTAGGTCCCGGGTGGGGCAATGGTAAGCATTGGCAGTATTTTTCAACGGCTCCGGCTGTTCCAGGGCGCACGGACGCCTTTGGACATGTTTCCATCCCGGTCGCCTGCCAGTCGCAGCGGTAACGTCTCGATCATTGCTGCCCTTTCGGCCATTCCCATCCTGGCCGCGGCCGGAGGCGGCATCGATTACAGCCGCGTATTGTCGGCGCGGGCGCACTTGCAGGACGCCGCCGACAGCGCGGCCATCGCCGCCGCGCTCGACGCCACCGGCGAACTCGGCAACCAGCAAGCCGCCGCGGCGCGCGCTTTCGAGGCCAACACCAAGGGCACCATTCTCGATCCCTATGACCCGGATGGCGAATTGACCGCTGAAACCAGCAACAATGTCAATCTGATGAAGTTCACGGCGACAGCGGAAGTGCCGACTTACCTTGTGAAACTGATCGGCATCGAGTCAATCCCGATCAGCGCCGTCGCAAAAGCGGGCGTGACCATAAATACGGCTGAAATCGTTTTTGTGCTCGATAATACCGGTTCGATGGCCCAGAATAACAAGATGTCGACGCTGAAAACCAGCCTCGACAGCGTGCTGGCGACCCTTGTCGATCCGGTGACGGGTAAGAACCTTGGCACGACCAAGGTTGCCCTGGTGCCGTTCGACACCCAGGTGGCCTTGAGCGACGCCAATGGCATGACGGGTTATGCCGGTAATTTCGCCTCGGTCAGCCAGACCTATACCTGCACCGGCCTGACGGCTGGTCAGTGCGACGCCGTGACGACCAACGCGAAGAACCTGTGCAACTGGGTGGCAAACAGCTATTCGGCCTCGGCGGGTACGACCTGCACGACCAATGCGTCGAATTATACGAAATATAATAACGGCTATTATTACGTCTATACGTCGACCTGGTTCAATAATCCCTATTATAACAGCAACTGCTATCATTACTGCTATAACAACACGCGTTATCTGACCTACTATCGCGTGGCGGCCTTCAGCGCGAACAATTCGTCGGCCAGCCAGCAGGGCAACTCGACCACCAACGGCTACTACTGGTCCTATAGTTCGGGCATCACGCCGTCCTATGTCGGCTACAACAATTACAGCCAGTACGCCGGCACCGTCACCTATGGCTATCCCTATACGGGCGGCTACGGCGCCACGGGTTCGACCATCAAGGACAACAACACCATTACGACGAACGACGACCTGCTGGGCGTCGGCACGGCCAACTGGTCCGGCTGCGTCGTCGATCGTACCCAGCCCTACGATGTCCAGTCGGACGCGCCGTCCAGCAGCAATGCCGCGACCCTCTATCCGGCAGCCAAGTGCGCGACGAACAGCTTGTTGCCGATCGTGCCGCTGACCGCCGACATTGCCTCGGTACGGACCTACGCCAAGAAGATGACGCCGGCCGGCAATACAAACGTCACCATCGGCATTCAATGGGGTATGGAAGTGTTATCGCCGGCGGCCCCCTTCCAAGGCGGAGCTGACTTCACCGATGCCACGGTCAGCAAATACATGATCGTGCTGACCGATGGCCAGAACACGCAGAACCGCTGGACGACTTCCTCAACGCAGATCGACGCCCGCATGTCCGAGGCCTGCACCAACGCCAAGAAGCTGGGCATTACTGTCTTCACGATCCGGTTGGAACAGGGCAATTCGGAGAAGCTTCAGGCCTGCGCTTCAAATACTGGTTATTATTACAACCTGTCCAATGCCAGTGAACTCAGTGGAACGCTTGGCAAGATCATGAAATCTATTAAGAAAATTCGGCTTACAAATTAACATTCCGTTAAGTATTGTTTATACGATTTTCGTGTAAATATGGACTGTTTCTTGCAATTAGTGTGACGAATAGTTTGTGAATGTTCGGGAATGGAACGCTTTATCGTGTTCCATTCCCGGATTTTCCCGATCTTAAGGTTTTACCGCTATCGTCGTTCCACTTGTAGACTGGCAAGGACATGAACTTGATATCGCTTCTCGTAAGCCGTGCCGCCATCGTCGGATCGTGCAGGAAACTTATTGGGGCATTGCGCCACTTTGTTGCCAGCCGAGGCGGCAATACAGCCGTTATCTTCGGCCTGTCGGCATTTGTCATCTTCGGCGCGGTTGGCGGAGCCATCGATTTTTCCCGCGTCGACAGTGCGCGCAAGCATCTCCAGGATGCGGCTGACGCGGCTCTGCTGCGTGCCATGTCGCTGAGCTACGCGACGCCGGACGATACGCGCAAGATCGCTGCGGACAAGGCATTTGCCGATAACTTCCACGATGATTCCGTCTACGCCATCGATAAGGCGCTGTTGAAGAACACAACGGGTAATACCATGGACCAGACCTACACGGTCTCGGCCAAGGTTACGAGCTACTTCGCCGGCTTTATCGGCATGGACCATTTCAACGTGAGGGTCGTCGCCAAGGCGCAGTCGCAGATGCAGAAGTCGGAGATCGCGCTGGTGCTCGACACCACCGGATCGATGGCCAGCGCCAATAAGATGACCAACCTGAAGACCTCGGTCGACAACGTGCTGGCCAGCATGCTGACCGGAGGCAAGAACGTGTCTGGGACGAAGGTCGCCATCGTGCCGTTCCATTCGCAGGTTCGCCTGACGCCGAGTACCACGTACGACTATGTCAATTACGGGACCCAGAGTGTCAGCGAAACCTGCAAGAGCGGCACCAACGGCCATCTGTGCAATGCTGTTCGCGATACCTACGGCAAGGTCTGCAAGGCCAGCAGCAACGTCGAAGAATGCAAGAAGACGGTCAAGGCCTATTATCAGACGTACAAGAAGACGGTTAATGGTGTCGAACGCACCTACTACAACACATACATGGTCGCCGAGTACGGTGGTGTCGCAACCAGGTTCGGCGAAACGACCTACACGATCACGACGACGAAAAGCGTAACACCGACGACGACCGTAAACCCGGAAACCGGCGCGGTATCGACTTCCGGGTCGACCCAGACAACGACCACCCAGTACTTCGAAGGCTCATCGGGCGGAACCATCACGCATGGTGACTACCAAAGCGCCCACACCATCAAGAACACGTGCTACAGCGGCAATACAGGCTGCTTTGTCGACCTGCCATCCGGCACTATCACCTACAGTGCCAGCTACGGTAACGGATATGGTGCCTCAAACGCCGTGTCGCGCTCAGTCAACAGTATCTTCAGCGGCCAGGGCACGCGCTGGGAGAATATCCCGGCCAAGACCGAAAATCGCGCCGGCTGGCCGGGCTGCGTCATCGACCGCAAGGCGCCTTATGACACCCAGGCCGACGCGCCGACCGCAGCCATTCCCGACAGCCTTTATATCGCGCGCGGCTGTTCCGACAATTCGCTGAAGGCCGTGCAGGGCCTGAGCGACAATATCGCAACGGCGCGGACCTTCGTATCGAGTCTGACGCCGGGGGGCAACAACACCCGAACAAACATCACCATCGGCGTGCAATGGGGCATGGAAGTGCTTTCGCCGACCCAGCCCTTTACCGGTGGCGTCCCGTTCAATGACGAGACGACGCGAAAATACATGATCGTCGTAACGGATGGCGAAAACAACGGCAGCGCCACGAGCAACAATACGGCGACGATCGATGCGCGTACGGCGCTGGCCTGCACCAATGCCAAGAAGCTGGGCATCACCGTATTCGTCATCAAGGTCATCGAAGGCAATTCGGATATGCTGCGGGCCTGTGCAACGCGGCCGGATTATTTCTACGACCTGACCAGCGCCAGCCAGATCAATACCGCCCTGTCGGCGGTGTTCGAAGCCATCAAGAAGACCAGGCTTACGGAATAGGCGAGAGGGCTCTTGTTTTGTCGCATTTCCTGGCGGCGAACCGGCCTCCACTTCTCCGGGAAATGCTCTGTACTTGACTTTAGCGGGGCGGCTGGCGACAGTCGCCCGGAAGTTTTTTGCTTTGAAGCGTTGAGATGAACTCGCAGATCGACTGGGCCCACCTGTTTCTGTCCGCCGAAGGGCGCGTCCGCCAGACGCCGTTCCTGATCGGCGCAGCCTTACTGCTGCTGTTGCTGGCCTTTTACGAAGCGCTGGTGTCCGGCCCCCTGCAGTTTGTCACAGGCTGGATCGTCTATCCGGCGCTGATATATGGCGGTGCCTGCCTGCTGTCGAAGCGCCTGCACGATCGTGGCCGGTCCGGCTGGTGGTCGGCGGTGATTCTGATTGCGGTGATCATGGTCTGGCCGCGTCCGGTCGGCTTCTTCGACTTCATCGCAGTAGCCGTCCTGGCCTGGGCCGTGATCGACCTGTGCGTGATGCCGGGCGAGCGCGGTGACAATCGCTATGGCCGGACGCTTTACCGGCTCAAGACGCAGGCATGACTTCGACGGGACCGAATATAGCCTCAAAGCTCATGCGCAAGGCGTAGTCGACGTCATCCATGGTGACCGGCAGGCCGAGATCGAGCAGGCTGGTGACGCCGTGTTCGGTGATACCGCACGGCACGATGCCGCCGAAGTGGTTGAGGTCAGGCTCGACGTTCAGGCTGATGCCGTGAAAGCTGACCCAGCGCCGCAGTTTTATTCCGATGGCCGCGATCTTATCCTC
>CAMLPZ010000281.1 GCA_946482045.1 uncultured Asticcacaulis sp. | reverse complement strand
GCGATGCTGGCCCAGTTATAGGACGACCACAGGTGGGTCTGCTTGCGGTCCGCCAAACGGACGCCGGCGCGTAAGGAGTCCAGCCAGGTGCCTTCGAACTCGTAGGCCATATCGGCGCGAATCGCCTTCAGCTCGCCTTCACTATCGGTGATGTGGTCCATCGCCGATTCCGGCGAATAGTTGCGCGCATCCGACATCGGATCGGTGCCGATAACGTTATAGCCCGACGGCTTCAGGAAGCTGAGCGACGGGTACTTGCCGGTCAGGTCGAGACCGAGGTCGGCATAGGTCGTGAACTCGAAAGTGATGTCGTAATTGTAGGTCGTCGCCTTGACCATCTGGGCGTCGAAGTTGAAGCGCAGCTTGTCGGTCGCATCCCAGACGAAGTTGAACGAAACGTCGTCGATCTTGCGCGTTTCGTTGGAATAACGCGTCGCTGTGTTGACGATAGGCGCGCCGCGGCAGGCCTGGTTGGCATGGCTGACGTCGGACTTGATGCAGGGCTGGATGACCGGCAGGGCCACGCCGAACTGGTCGTAAGTGCCGTATTGGTCGGTCGAGCCCGGAACATAGGACGTGCCGGTCGACCAGTCGATCGAACCGTAGCCCCAGTCGCCCTTGGAGCGGGTGATGACGCCGTTCTGGAACAGGCCGTCGGAGCCGAATGTATAGGGCACGCCGCCGCCGGCTTCGTTGAAACCAAGGCCAGGCGCGTCGGGCGGAGCAATCTGCGACGGATCGTTCCACACCGTCGAGTGCGTCGTCGAGGCCGGATCGACCCAGAACCAGTAGCTGATCAGCTGGTCTTCGTTCCAGGTGTTTTCGTACTCCGTACTGTTATATTGCAGCGTCGCCCGCATGGTGCGGTCGTTGTTTTGCCACTGCGCTGCCAGGGATACGCCCTGGCGTGTACGCTCATAGTCGGTCTTGTTAAAGGCGATGCCCGAAGGGATATAGTTGGTCTCGGCCGTATAGGTGCCGGGCGCGAACACCACCATGCGCGGGATGGTCACGGCGTGGCTGGTCGTGTCAGTCTTGGAATAGGCGCCGTTCAGCAGCAGTCCGAACTCACCGATTTCGGTCGCCCAGCGATCGGAATAGAGCGCCGACAGGCTGGGGGTGATCGACTCGCTGAAATTACCATAGTTGGCCTCAGCCGACGCGGCCAGGACGCGGCCCTTGCTGTCGAACGGCGTGCGGGTGCGCAGGTTGACCGAACCGGCGATGCCGCCTTCGATCATTTCGGCCGTCATATTCTTATAGGTGTCGACGCCCGCCATCATTTCCGGCGGCACGTCCGACCACGACAGGCCATAGCCCGAGGTGGCGCTGAAGGTATCACGGCCGTTAAACTCCGAACGGACCTGCGGCAGGCCGCGAATGATGACGCCCGACGGCTCGGCCGAGTAGTGCATCACGTCGTCCTTGGCGGCGGAACGGATGACCGAAACGCCCGGCACGCGCTGCAACGCCTCGGCGACCGATTTATCCGGGAAGGCGCCGATATCCGTCGCGGTGATCGAGTCGACGACCGTATCGGAATTCTTCTTGATGTCCTGCGCGGTCTTCAGCGCCTTGCGCGTGCCGACGACGACCACGTCGGTCTGCTCATCTTCCGCCGCGGCCGTGTCTTGTGCAAACGCTGCCTGCGCCAGTAGTCCCGTTGTCGCCATAACCAACGCAACAACCGAAACGCCCGCTGTCTTAGATATCCTCATCTCCGTCGCCCTTTTTCGTTGAAAGGTTATATCTGCGGCTCGCATTTTCGTCATCCGAAAACAAACGAAGCTAACATTGCATTTCGATTTATATCACAAAAAAAATTCGTCCATAGCCAAGTTGCGATGTAACGCATAATCGCAATATACCGCAACATAAAAGACACATATATATCATACAAATTGCATGTGCTCGCAGTCCAGAATGCCGTGGAAATCCCATGACACCGATGGTCAAGCAAGCATATTGAGCAATTTTTCAATTGATTTCATTATGTTTTTTGGCAACTCGGCATGTCTTAAGCTTCATGCATTGCCAGTTTTAACGAAGTTTCAGGCGAACAGCGTGTAGGACTGAACGGCTATGACACGTTTCGAAGCCTGCATACACGCTTGAAAGGCAAATAAAACGAAATTTTTATCGCCATGGCCGGCGAGGTCTCGTATAAGGGACGCAGGAGTTATAATCATACAATTAGGAAGGGATCCCCATGAAGCTTCGCACTCTCGCAATAGGCATCCTGCTCGTTATCCCTGCGCACAGCTTCGCGGCAGACACGGTCGCGCTGGCCCCCGCTGGCAAGTGGACGGCGCCCATGATCGGCAACGCGCCAACGCCGCCAATGGGCTGGAGTTCGTGGAACGCGTTCCGTACCGAGGTCGACGAAGACAAGGTAATGGGCGCAGCGCAGAAACTGGTCGATAGCGGCCTGGCCAAGCTCGGCTATCGCTACGTTAATATCGACGACGGCTGGTGGCTGAAACGCCGAAAGACCGATGGCCGCATGATTATTCGCACACAGATCTTCCCCTCGGCCAAGGCGAAGGGCAAGGGCGAGACCAGCTTCCGGCCGTTTACCGATCGCCTGCATAAGATGGGGCTTAAGGCCGGCATCTATTCCGACGCCGGCTATAATGCCTGTTCCCAGGCTTACGACCTCCATTCTCCCAACCTGCCCGAAGGCGACACCGCAGAACGTCAGGTCGGGCTTTACGGCAATGTCGACAAGGACATCGCACTTTATTTCAAGGAATGGGGCTTCGACTATATCAAGGTCGATGCCTGCGGACTGAACGTCTACGGCGCCGACCGTGAAATCGTAAAGACATACAATTACAAACCCTTCCCGCCCCTGATCGACAGCAACTATATCGGCCGCACCAACGTCGCCGAAGTCCGCAAAATCTACGCCGACATCGGAACGGCGATCGCCAGGCACAATCCCGATGGAGATTACATCTATTCGATCTGCAACTGGGGCACAGCTGATGTCCGCAGCTGGGGCAATGAGGTCGGCAATCTGTGGCGGACCAGTGGCGACATTACGCCAAGCTGGACGCGCATGTTGCACACCTTCGATTCGGCCTCGACACGTGCGCTTTATGCCAGGCCGGGCGCCTGGAACGACCCGGACATGCTGTTCATCGGCCACGGCGATTTCGACCAGAACCACTTGACCGAGGCGCGCTCGCACTTCTCATTGTGGGCCATGATCAATGCGCCCCTGATCATCGGCTACGACCTGCGCAATGCACCAAAGTCGTTGCTCGATATCTGGGGCAATGCCGACCTCGTCCGCATCAACCAGGATTCCGGCGGCCACCAGGCGGTCCTGGCCTACGATTCCGACGACGTGCAGATTTTCGTCAAGACCCTGGCTGACAGCAACACCAAGGCCGTCGCCATCTTCAATCGCGGCCTCGCCAAGGCGGACGTCACCTTGATCGCCAGCCATCTCAAGATGGCAACAGGCAAAGAGATCAGGCTGAAGAATCTGTGGAGCGGCGAGCAATCGGACTTCAAGGATGAGAAGACCTTCAGCGTCGCGCCGCGCGAAACCCTGGTCTTCGAAGTTACCGGCACGCGCGAACTGGAAGGCGGCACCTACCTGTCGGAAATTCCTGGCCGCATCCATGTTGCCGAAGACGGCGTCGTCAATCCGACGCCCGATCCGGTCGTGCATCAAATGATCGGCCAATGGAGCGGGACACGCAACGCCGGCGAACGCCCGGCCTATACCGGCTGGGGCGGCGCGCAGGCAGATGTCTCGCCCTACCGCGAGGGGCTGTCTATCGCCGGCCGGGGCTACGTATCTGGCATTGGGATATTGAGCAATTCGCGCATGGAGGTGCGCAATGCCAGGCAGTACAAGCGCTTCGAAGCGTCGGTCGGCGTGAACGATTCCGGTGTCAATAATGGCCAAGCAATACGGTTTAGCGTCTATGGCGATGGCAGGAAGCTGTTTGAAAGCAGCGACATGGCCTATGGAACCAAGGCGCAAACCGTGTCGGTTGATATTTCGGGCGTCGAGGTTGTCGAACTGGTTGCCAGCGGCCAAGTTCAACAGCCCGTCACCTGGGGTGACGCAATGCTGCTGAACTAGGTCGTGAACCGGTTGTTATGATGAACCGGTCTTGCTAGTTTGCATATATGGGCAAGAGAAGCGGCGTTATTGAGCACGAAGAGGGCTCGGCCAAGCTTAGCTTGGCCGAGCTTGACGCAGAGATTGCGCGCTGTCGGATACGCGTGGCAATCGCGCCAAACCGGCAACAACAAAAAGCGTTTGAAAAGCGGATCCATTGGTTGGAACGTTTCCGCTTCAAACACCATTCCGATTGAAGCAAACAAATTGCTTTTGCCTTAGATTTTCAACCCAAGAACCCTGCGGGCATTGCCGTAGAAGATCCTATCGATCACTGTCTTCGGCAGAGCCAGACCTTTGACATCGGCATCGAGGTCCCAGATGGCCTGCGTATCGCCTGTCGCCAGATAGCGCCAGTGCGACAGCCAGACATCGTGGACCTCCTTGCGGATGCCGGCGGGATCGGCGTCCGGGTTCATGGTCAGGTCCGAGCCATACAAAATCCGGTCCTGATATTTCAGGAAGAAGTTGCGCACCTTGTCGTGGTCACGCAGCGACTGGTGCTGCAATTGCGCCATGCGCGCTGCGGTTTCCGCAGTGGCATTCGGGAAGCGATCAAAGAAGGCCGACAGGGCATCGACGCTCCATTCGAGGCTGGCCATATGCGCGCCCATGAAGTTCAGCCTGGTGTGGCGGTCCAGAAAGTCGTCGCGCACCGCCATCAGGCGCTCATAGGACGGGCCTTCCGGATGCTTGTACATGTAGTAGTCGGGGTGATTGCTGAAATAGGCCTTGTCATTCTTGGTCGTCATCTGGTCAAGCGGCAGCCAGCAATTGCGCGGCTCGCCCTGGTGGTTGATGAACACCATGCCCAGCTCTTCGATACGCTTGATCACCGGATCGAAACGGACATCGTCAAGCATGACCAGGTTGCCGGAGGCATCGCGTTCGACCAGACCGACATTTTTCCAGACCTTCACGCCCCGCGCCCCGCGCGCCTTGGCGGCCTCGATGTGGGCGATGGTTTTTTCCGCCCAGCCCGGCTGGCCAAAGCCTTCCATGCTGAAGGCAGTGGCGAAGTGGAAGCGCCTGGCGTCTGACTTATGCAATGCGCCCGACACCTGGGCCTGCACGTCCAAAGATGGAAAGTCAGGATAATCGACATTGATGGTCAGCAGCTCGAAATTATCCGCTATGGCCTGCTCAGCGAACACCATCGAATCGGCATTGATGTGGACGTGGGTGTCGAACTTGCGCACGCGTTTGAAATCGTCGGCGCTATAGGTCGCCTGGTCGGCGCGGACGACAGCCGGCGCGGCGAGGCTTGCGGCGGAAAAACCGGCCATCCCCATCAGGGCGTTGCGGCGATTAATGGTCATGGAACCCTCACTGTT
>CAMLPZ010000280.1 GCA_946482045.1 uncultured Asticcacaulis sp. | reverse complement strand
TGCCGCCGCCGAGACGCGCGAAGATCGAGATCAGCGAGGCGCCGAAGCCCAGCGCCACAAGAGCGTTGACGACGGCACGGTCCGTCGGCTCAAGCCCAAGGGCCTGGGTCAGGACGGCATAGTAGCCAGACACGCCCACAAGCGCGCCACCGGCGACGAACATGCCCGTCACCGCGCCCGAGCTGAAGGCCATGCTCAAACCCTTGGCCAGGCTTTCGGAGGCCGCCTGTGCCGTACGCACATTGGCGCGCACCGAGATCAGCATGCCGGCATAGCCCGCCGCGCCCGAGAGTATGGCGCCGATGGCGAAACCGATGGCCGACCACTGGTCAAGGAAGACCCAGGCAGCGATGAAGATCAGGACGCCGACAATGCCTATTGTGGTATACTGACGCTTGAGATAGGCGCTGGCGCCTTCCTGGATGGCGGCGGCGATTTCCTGCATGCGGGCGTTACCCGTGCTCGCCTTCATCAGCGACATGGTCTGCACCACGCCGTACAGCAGTCCGACTATGCCGGCCACGATGGCCAGCATCAAAGCTAAATTCATCTGTAACCCCTGTATTTCTTTATAGTTAGAGATCAACGGCCAAGCAGTCGCGAAGCCTCGTCCCCGGTTTACGGGATCAAAAAATCTGGCCTCAAGAGATTAGGGTATATTCGGGCTCCACCTGCCAGTGACGCGGCAAGTCGAACACAGTCACTTGCAAATCACTCTTGAAAATCAGGCCCTTATTTTTGACTGACGGGAGAGTGCCAAAACTTCGCCATAAGTTCAAGGCAAGAAAACGACGCTGGACATTATGCAAAAAGCGACCGCGAAACAGATCGCGCTGCGGTGCCGAAATAATCCACTCAGTATTTTGTAATTAAAGACTTTCAGAATTTGCGCGCCGCAATAATAAATTCGGCATAAGTAAGCAATGGATACCGCTTAGCGGTGCCTTTTCGGGCTTTGCGACACGACTTCGACCGACTCAATCGTGCCCGCCCCCCCCACCTTCAGGAATTCGGCTTTCATGACGGCTTTGAAACGCGGCTCGTCCAGCTTGTCATTGCGGCCAGCCATGGCGAAGGAAGTCTTGTGCGCGGCGCGGATAAGCGCATTGCGGAAATAAGGCTCCATGTCGCGCAGCTTGCCCTGATTGGCCTTGGGTGTCAGGTTGATCTTGATGCTGAGGAACAGGTAGTTGACGACGTTGCGGCCCTCGAAGACCGGAATGGCGACAGAGGCCAACTTTACCGACGGGTCGGCGGCATCCTTGGCTTCACCGCCGCTGGCAAAGGCTGGCGCGGCAACACACAAGGACAGGAAACAGGCGGCGAGCGTGGATCGGACAAGTACATGCATGGACGCATCATGTTCGACATTGATTGATACAAAATAAAAGGCCGATCACATGGACCGGCCCCAACATTGCCGACTACCAGTTGTTGTAGCGGTGGTAACGGCGCTCATAGCGACGCTCATAGTACGGGTCGCGGTAGGAATAGTCGCTTTCACGATAATAGCGGCGGCCATCGTGACGGCGATCGCGGTAGTCGTAATAATCGTCGTCATATGAATAGCTGTAGGAGTCGCGGTAGTAGCAGCGTGTACCTTCGCTTCCAATCGCGCCGCCCAGGATGGCGCCAACAAAGGCGCCCGGAACCGCGCCTGCCGCGCCACCAACGATGGCGCCGGCAACCGCGCCACCGGCGGCATTGTCGTTGCGGCGTTCGCGGCAGCCATAGCCGCGATCGTTGCGGTGATAAACGTAGACGTCGCCGTCCTGATAACCATCATAGTCGTGGGCATTCGCGGCCATCGGAGCCGCCGTGGCAGCGCAGGCAAGGGCAAGACCACCGGCCAGGGCTACGGATCGATACGCTTTGAACATCGGTAACCTCCAATAAATGCGCCCGTCACGTTCAGATCCGGGCTCCCCGCCTAATGATCCTGTTATTAACCATTTTGTCATTTGCGACAATTTCGCCTGTCAAAGGATTCGGGTGGCAAACTGTAAGATTCCAACAAGCCATGTTTCTTACGGCTTTCTCATCTTATTTCGAGAAATCCCGATAAAAAAAACTCCCGGCCGTTACGGCTCGGGAGCTCTTTTCTCTCACCATTTCAAGCCGCTTGATTACCGGCGATGCCAGTAGCCGTCGCGATCCTGCCAGTAGCCGCGCGGTGGCTTGCCGTCATGCCAGCGACCGCGGCTGTCGCGCCAGCCGTCACGCCAGTTATTATTGTCCTGATAGCTGTACGGAGGCGGGCCAGCGCGGCGGTTGCGGTCGTAATAGACCTCGGAATACATGTTCGACGGCGGACGCTGCTCGTAGAAGACCGGCACATACCCCGACGGGCCGCGCGGCGGATCGTAATAGCGGCCCTGATAGGCAAAGTATTCGCCATTGTAGCATTTGACGCTGTTCTTGCCGATATTCCGGCCGACGGCGCCACCGACCACCGCGCCCAGGACCGCCCCGAGCCCACGCTCGTTCTTGGAGACCTGGCTGCCCAGCAGGCCACCCGCCACCGCGCCCAGGATCAGGCCATTGCGCTTGGCTTCGGATTGCTTGATGTAGCAGTAGCCATCGTAATTGCGGACCTCATAGCGCTGCTGGGCGCCGGCCAGACCTGGCGCGGCCAGGGTCACCGCCAGGGCAGCTGCCACAGCCATTTTTGCTGACTTTTCCATGATATGCATCCTTCTTGTCGAAGTCGACGGGGACGCTAAACCCGTGTCACAATGCAAACAATTCCACCCGTCGATGGAATCGCTCAATCGTTTGTAAGATTCCGCTAAAGTGCACTTTGTCACACGGCGTGACGGTACCCCAGAGTATCGACCTCTATCCGCCGGCCATCTGCCCATAGCTCCGCCCCCGCTGGCGTGTCTTCGGAGACGCCGATACAGTCTCCGATCACGTAGAAGCCCGACATCGTCAGAGTCTTGGCGCCCGCTTCGTCAGCGGCGCAGAGAATCTGATAGTCGTCGCCGCCGGTGACTAGGGCGACCGGGCTGATGCCCGAAGCGATGGCTGCGCGCGCCGTCAGCGAGGTGGGGACCTTGTTCAGGTCGATGCGGATCATCAGCCCGTTGGCGCGCGCCATGTGGTCGGCATCGGCCAGCAGCCCGTCCGAGATGTCCATGGAGGCGCGTGCATTGTCACGCACGCAGGTCGCGAGGTCGGCGTGGATTTCCGGCAGATGGTACGACATCATCAGTTCGTTCATGTCGTCGTGCGACACGCCCATCAGCTGGCCTTCCAGCGCTTTGAGTCCCAGATAGGCCTGGCCGATATAGCCACTCACCAGCACCTTGTCGCCCGGCCGCGCGCCCATGCGCGACAATGCGCGCCCCGCCGGCACCTTGCCGAACATGGTCATGGAGACATGCAGCGGCCCGAAGGTCGATACGGTATCGCCGCCGAAAAGATCGAGGCCGAAGCGGTCCTGCTCGATCTTCAGGCCGCGCGCGAAGTCCTGCTTCTCGGCGAAGGTCGTGCCGCGTGGCCAGGCGGTGATCAACTGGTAGCCGTAGGGCTTGGCGCCCTTGGCGACGATGTCGGATAGATTGACTCGCATCAGCTTGCGCGCCACGAGGTCCAGCGGATCGTGTTCAAAGAAATGGACACCGGCGACGATGGCATCAGTATTGACGACGATATCGTGAGCAGCGTCGGCCGGCAGAACCGAAACGTCGTCGATCAGCCCCCTCGCTTCACGGCTCAAACCCGCCAGCGGCTTGAAAAGCTGATCGATGATCGAGAATTCGTCGTGTTCGGCCATGAAGTGCCCTCCCGGTAGGGAGAGGCTTTATTTATCCAAACAGGCGAAAAATCAATGTGGGAAAAGGGCTAAGTCCGTGAAACTTCGCGTGAAGCAGACGGTTAAGGCCGGACGTCCTTGCCAATGCCATCGAGCGCACCGTTGACGAAGCGCGCTTCGGTTTCACCGAAGAAGGCCCGCGCGATCTCGACATATTCGTTGATGATGACTTCCAGGCCGACATCCTTGCGGAACTTCAGCTCCCACGCGCCGGCGCGCAGGATGGCGCGCACCGTCGTGTCAAGACGCTCGATCCGCCAGCCGGCGGCCAGACGGTCCGAGATCAGGAGATCGATAACCGCCTGCTCCTTGACGATCGTGCGCGCGCCCTCGGCGAAGTAGGCCTCATCGGCCTCGGCCAACTGCTCGCCGTCGAGGTCGCCTTCGAAACGGTAATCGGAGAATTCACGGATGACCGATTCGACGCCGCCGCCCGTCAGTTCCATCTGATAGAGCGCCTGAACCAGGACCAGGCGCGCCACGGTGCGGGCGCGCTTCTGCTTCTTGGTCAGACCCGAGGACGGACGCGCGTCCTCTTGCGCGTTCAGTTGCTCAATAACGGCCTTGAGGCTGGTGGGTTTGCGGATTTCGTTGTCGTCGGACGGCTGATCAACCACGGACGGAACCCTCCAGCAGCGACTTGCGGAGTTCGATCATGCTCAGGCAAACCTTTGCGACCGCGCCGCCCTTGTCGCCTTCCGAACGGCGCGCGCGCGCCCAGGCCTGCTCTTCGTCCTCGACGGTGAGGACACCGTAGCCGATGGCCAGGCGCTGAGTGTAGCTCAGTTCCATCAGGCCGCGCGCGGACTCGCCGCACACATAGTCGTAGTGCGTGGTCTCGCCCCGAATGACGACGCCCAGGGCGACATAGCCGTCATATTTGACGCCCATCGGACGATGTGCGGCGTCCTCAGCCATGGCAATGGCGGCCGGCAGCTCGAATGCACCCGGCACCGTGACGACGTCATAGTCGATGCCGTGCGCTTCAAGCGCGTCCTTGGCTCCGGCCAGCAATTCGTCGGAGAGGTCGTCATAAAAGCGGCTTTCGACGATAAGGATGCGCAGCGGGTTTTCTGGGGACAAGGCAGTGGTCCTGAAGCTTTAGGAATAAGGCACGCTCAATAGCGCCTTATGGGCGAAAAAAGAAGTTCAAACTCGATCCGAGTCTAAAGCGTTTTCCAGTCAATGATGGACAGACCGTAGCCTTCCAGGGCGGCGGGCTTTGGCCGCGTCCCCGACAGGGCGATCATTTCGCGTACCCCGAGGTCGATCAGTATCTGCGCGCCGACACCGTAGTCGCGTAAGCCCCGCCCCCCCTGCCCCGGCTCCTCGTCGGCGCCGAAGCGATTCGACAGAACCTTGGCGTCGGGATCACGCAGCAGCACCATGACCGCCGGACCATCGTGCGCCGCCAGGACCTGCATCGCCTGCTCGACATAGTTGGCGCGCATCGAGGCGCCCAGTCCACCCAGCACATCCGAGGCGATATCAAGCTGATGCATGCGCACCAGGGTCGGCTTGCCCGCCTGCGGCAATTGCTTGACCAAGGCCAGGTGTTCGGCGCCGTCGAGCGTGTTGCGGTAGACATAGAGACGGAACTGGCCGCCCCACTGGCTTTCGAATGGCCGTTCCAGCACGCGCTCGACGAAGCGCTCGGTGCGGCGGCGATAGGCGATCAGATCGGCGATGGTGCCGATCTT
>CAMLPZ010000279.1 GCA_946482045.1 uncultured Asticcacaulis sp. | reverse complement strand
GCCACCAGCTTCGTGTCGAAGAAATGGGTACCGCAGATGGTTGATGCCGCCGAAGTCATGGCCGGCATCCAGCGCGCTGAAGGCACCGACTACCCCGTTTTGACACCCAATCTGCAAGGCTATGAAGCGGCGCGCGATGCCGGCGCCACCACCGTCGCCATCTTCGGCGCGGCATCTGAAACCTTCAGCCTGCGCAATATCAACTGCTCGATCGATGAAAGCCTGGAACGCTTCCGCTTTGTCATGGACCGGGCGCTGAGCGACGGAGTCAAGGTGCGCGGTTATGTGTCGTGCGTCGTCGGCTGCCCTTACGAGGGCAAGATCTCACCGAGAGCGGCCACAAGCGTCGCGCAGAAGATGCTGCAAATGGGCTGTTACGAGATCAGCCTCGGCGACACGATCGGTGTCGGTACGCCTGCGGATATTGCCCGCCTGCTCGACCAGGTGATGACGCTTATCCCGTCAGAACGACTGGCCCTGCACTGTCACGACACCTACGGTCAGGCCCTTGCCAATATCCTGACCGCGCTCGATTTCGGCGTCAGTACATTCGATGCTTCGGTTGGAGGTCTGGGCGGTTGCCCTTATGCACCGGGTGCATCCGGCAATGTCGCGACCGAAGACGTGCTCTACATGCTCAATGGCCTGGGGATCGAAACTGACGTGGATATCACCAGGGTCGTCGATGCCGCGTGGCAGATTTCGGACGTTCTGGGACGTGCGCCACGATCTAAAGTCGCCAACGCCCTTAAGCCACCTGCCCCAGAACTTTAAGGCCAAACACCGTCGCATTGGCCGTCGCCACGGCGACGAACGTACCCCACACCATGTCGATAAGACTGACATTGAGCGGCCAGTCGCGGATGATCGCCAGCCCGGTCAGGCTGTAGGTCGCATAGCAGACCAGGCCCAGAACGCCGGCACGCAAAGACAGGTCGACGAGATTGACCTGGCCTGCCGACACCGCCGGCAGGATGATCAGGTAGGCGAGCGCAAAGGCAAACAGCGCATAAAATCCGACCGCCGGCAGCAGGTTGACCTTTTCACGGATCAAACTCTGCATGTTCGGCCGGTAGATCGTGTTCCCGGTCGCCGATAACCAGATAAAGTCGAGAGCCAGCAGAACGGCAAGCGCTATTCCGTAGACCATGGCGAGCTTCATGACGGACACCTAAATACGGGCGAAGGGCTGCAACAACTTCCCCAGCCAGGTTTTGGGAACGATCGCCGCTTGCTGCCAGACCAGGCACAGGCAGTCTTCGTCGAGGATGGCGGGCGAATGGCTATGCTCATCCGCACAAACGGCGATATCTCCCTTGCGGTAGTCGCCATAGACGTCGCTAAACCGCCCTTTAAGCACCAGGGTGACTTCCGGTCCCCGATGGGTGTGCTCAGGCATGGTCATGCCCGCCCTGACGTGCATCAGGAAGGTCTTGGAGCCCTTAGGCCCATCATCGAAGTAGACAGGCGCCATCCATACGCCCGGGGCCGCCCAATAGCGATTGGCGATTGGCGCGGCGGTGACAGTGTCCGGCAGGTCAAATCCTGCCAGAAATTCATGTTGCGACCTTGCGACGGATCTGACCGGTTCTTCCGGACGTTCGATCCGCGCCAAAGCCAGGTCGAGCGCGCTGTCAGAGATCTCAACGCCCTCAATATCGTCCAGCAGCGCACCGCCGACGGCATCGAACACAGCAGCCTCGGCGCGGCAATGTGGGCACAGCTCGAGATGGGCCGCGACCGTCAGGCGCAAACCCAGCGGCAGGGCACCGCGGTGATAGTCCCACAGCAGGTCTTCGGCGACATGGTGACGGACGGAATTCATGAACGCTCTCCGGGTACTGATCTGGCCATCCCCGCCTTGAGGCGGCTCATCGCCAGACGCATGCGCGACTTGACTGTTCCGAGCGGAATAGCCAGCGCCTTGGCGATATCGCCATGCGACAGGTCTTCGTAAAAGGACAGGCGCAGAATGGTCTTCTGCTCCTTGGGCAGGGTTTCAAGCAGGCTCGCGACCGACGCGGCGTCTTCGGCGAGGATGAGTTCGCCGTCCGCGCCCCGGTCGCCATCACCTTGCCACAGGTCCTGCGGCAGCTCGCGAACGCGCTTGGCCTTGCGCGCCAGGTCAATGCGCAGGTTGCGCGCGATCGAATAGATCCAGGTGACTGCGCTGGCTTTAGAGGCGTCGAACATATGCGCCTTACGCCAGACGCTCAGCATCACTTCTTGTGCCAGGTCCTCGGCCTCCTGCGCCGTCAGCCCCTGACCCATGACGAAGGCCTTAATCTTAGGCGCAAAGCGCAGAAACAGGGCAGCATAGGCATCGCGGTCGCTCTGGGCGATGCGCGCCAGGAGTATTTCCGGCGTCGTGTCCGGTGGGGTGCGATCAATGCGCGCGCTGTCCGTTTCGGTCATGCGTGCAACAAACCCCAATGTCAGTGCGCGGTCAAAGGACATTTTTAATGCCGGGCACTAAGCCCGCCTGTGGTGAGTTTGGTCCTGATACGCAGCCTTTCGATGAATGGATCACGGCGTCGGGTGTGATCCACGGCAAGGAGGCGCGCGTACACGCCTTCAAATACGACGGAGACTGGCGCATGTACGATATGTCGAACGCTACGAGACGAAGGGTTGCTGTGGTCGGTTCAGGCATAGCCGGACTGTCGGCCGCCTGGATGCTCAATGCCCACTGCGACGTTACCGTATTCGAAAGCGAAGCCCAGGCGGGCGGCCACAGCCATACTGTCAATGCCGGCACGGCTGAAAACCCTGTCTGGGTCGACATGGGCTTCATCGTTTTCAATGAGCCCTGCTATCCCAACCTGGTCGCCCTCTTCCGCCACCTCGGCGTTGCGCATCAGTTGAGCGATATGTCGTTCGGGGTCAGCGTCGATGAAGGCCGTCTGGAATATAGCAGCCTGGGCATGAATGGAATCTTCGCCCAGCGCCGCAACCTGTTCCGCCCCCGCTTCCTGTCGTTGCTGCTTGATATCGTCCGCTTTTATCGCGAGGCGCCCAAGGACGAAGCCGCGCGCGCCAAGCCGGGTTACAGCCTCGGTGACTATCTCAAGGACCGCAATTACGGCCGCGCCTTTATCGACGATCACCTGCTGCCGCAGGCGGCCGCCATCTGGTCGACCTCGGCGCAGCAGATCATGGATTATCCGTTCCGCGCCTTTATCGCCTTCTTCGAGAACCACGGCCTGTTGAAGATCACCGATCGCATCCTGTGGCGCAGCGTCATCGGCGGCGCGCAGGCCTACCTGAGCGAACTGACGAAACCGTTCGCACACCGTATCCGCACGAATACTCCTATCGCGAACGTTGAGCGCGGCGCGAATCACGTGGTCCTGACCGACCAAAATGGTGAGCGGCACACGTTTGATGAGGTCGTCTTCGCGACCCACGCCGACGTGACCCTGAAAATTCTCGGCGCGTCCGCCACCGCCGCTGAGCGTGCGACCCTGGGTGCCTTCAGTTACACACCCAACGAGGTGGTGTTGCACACGGACACGGCCTTGATGCCAAAACGGCGCGCGGCTTGGTCAAGCTGGAACTATCTTGGCACGCGTACCACTCCGTCGGAGCAGCAGCTGTGCGTCACCTACTGGATGAACCTGTTGCAGGTCCTGAGGACGCAGCAGAACTATTTCGTCACGCTCAACCCAACCCGTCCCATCGACCCGGCCAAGATCATCAAGCGCACCACCTTCGAACATCCGCTCTTTGATGCCCGGGCCATAAACGCACAATCCCGGCTCGGCGGCCTTCAGGGAAAGCACCGCTCGTGGTTCTGCGGCGCCTATTTCGGCTCGGGCTTCCACGAAGACGGACTGCAATCGGGCCTGGCGGTCGCTGAAGCGATCACCGGCCAACGCCGGCCGTGGGATTTCGACTGGTCGAAGAGCCGCATCCAGTATAATCCGTGGACGGATTATATCAGCCTGGAGGCCGCTGAGTGATGCAGCCGGGCCTCTACATCGGCGAGGTCATCCACCAGCGGTTCGCGCCCCGGCCGCACCGGCTGAGCTATCATATCTTCCAGGTTCTGATCGACCTTGACCATGTGCCTCAGACGCGCTTTCTGTCGCACAACCGCTTCAACCTGTTCAGCTTTCATGATCGCGATCACGGCCCCGACCAGGGTGACAGGGCGGGCACCCTGACGGATCGCATGGCTGCTATGTTGGGCGAAAAAGGCCTATACAATGACGGCGACCGGATCTGGCTTTTGACTATGCCGCGTGTCCTCGGTTTCGTCTTCAACCCGATTAGCCTTTATTTCCTGCAAGGTCGCGACGGCCCGCTGAAAGCCGTAGTCTATGAGGTCAACAATACTTTCGGCGACCGCCATTCCTATGTCCTGCCGGTGCAAACCGAAACCCGCCATATCCGCCAGCATAGCGACAAGCGGCTGCACGTCTCGCCCTTCATGGACACGCGGGACATGGCCTATGATTTCGACCTGACCGCGCCAAGCGAAACCTTCGCACTGAAAATCCGCCTGCGCCATCACGCCACTGACGGCGTGCGCGACATGCTGTTTGCCGGCTTCACGGCAAAGCGGACGCCAATCAGCGATGCAGCATTATGGAAGCTGTTCTTGACCATGCCGCTGATGACGCTGAAGGTCGTCGCCGGGATCCACTGGGAAGCCTTGCAAATCTGGCTCAAGGGCATCAGGTTGCGTCCCAAGCCACCGACGGAAAAATCGAGTGTCAGCTTCTAAGGGATTACCATGCCTGTCGTAACCAAACGCCGAATACTGGGACTGGTGGGATTGGGCGGCCTGGCTGCGGTTCTGACCGCCTGTAACACGCTTAAGCTCTTCAATGCCTTCACCCCCAAAGACCGGGGAGTCGACCGCCTTGCCAGGGACGTCGCCTTCGGGGACGATCCACGACAGCGCTACGATGTCTATGCACCCAAAGAGGCCAAAGGTCTCTTGCCGGTCCTCGTCTTCTTCTACGGCGGCAACTGGGCATCCGGCTCCAAGGACGATTATGTGTGGATGGGCCATGCCCTGGCGTCCACTGGCTATGTCGTCGTCGTGCCCGACTACCGGCTGGTGCCCGACCATGCCTACCCTGACTTCGTTTTCGATGGCGCGGCCGCCGTCAAACACGCTGTCGCCCATGCGAAAAACTACGGCGGCGATGGCTCGCGGCTAGCGTTGATGGGACATTCCGCCGGCGGCTATATAGCTGCGCTCCTACCGCTCGATCCCCAATTCCTTGGCGACCTGCCCGTCAAGGCAGTCATAGGCCTGGCGGGACCCTATGACTTCTACCCGTTCGATGTCGATGCATCGCGCAATGCCTTTGGCCACTGGCCCAAACCCGCCGAAACCCAGCCGATCACGCACGCCCGCAAGATCAATACCCATTTCCTGCTGATGCACAGCCGCGCCGATAAGGTCGTCATGACCAAGAATGCCGTCAATCTCGACGGCGCTTTACGCGACAAGGGCACGCCCTCGACGCTCAAGCTCTATGAGGACTTGAGCCATCAGGACATGGCGGCGGCGTTTTCCATCCCCTTTCGTGGCAAGGG
>CAMLPZ010000278.1 GCA_946482045.1 uncultured Asticcacaulis sp. | reverse complement strand
GGCGCCGTCGCCACACCCGTTTCTTCCAGCAAAGCCTTGCAGAAGCCGAGACTGTCGTCCGTCAGATGGCCGATATCGGCATAGATATAGAAGGCCCCATCGGGTGGGGCGATACGGTTCAGGCCCAGGCCCGGCAAGGCATCGAGCAACAGTTGCCGGTTCCGGCGATAGGTTTCGACATGGCTTTCCAACTCATCCCGGCTGTCGAGCGCCACCAATCCGGCGTGCTGGCTTAGGGAGGGCGCGGTCAGGAACAGGTTGCCGACATAGGCGCGCGCCGTGGCCAGGTGCGCTTCCGGCACTAGCAGCCAGCCCAAACGCCAGCCGACCATGCTGAAATATTTGGAGAAACTGCTGACAACGATCGCGTCCGGCGCATATTCCAGCATCGAGCGCGCCGGCTGATCATAGGTCAGGCCATGATAGATCTCATCGGAAATGATGCGGATATTGCGCGCCCGGCAAACCCCGGCGATCGCTTTCAATTCTTCGGGCGCGATCAGGGTTCCGGTCGGATTGGCCGGACTGGCGATGATCACACCGTCAGGCGCCGGATCGAGCGCCGCCAAAGCTTTTGCCGTCAGTTGAAAGCCGACCTCGGCGCCGCACGGAATTTCGACGGCCTCCATGTGCAAGGCTTTGAGATTATTGCGATAGGCGACATATCCCGGCCGCGCCAGGGCCACACGCGCACCCGGCGCAAAGCTGGACGTCAAGGCCAGGACCAGGGCCGGCGACGCGCCGCAGGTCAGGATAAAGCGCTCGGGCGCGACCGTGACGCCGTAATTGTCGCGGTAGAGCCTGGCCAATCGTTCCTTCAGCGCCGTGCTTTCCCAATATCCCATGCCGTCGCTGTCGAGGATGCGGTGCGCTTCGGCGATCGCGGCTTTCGGGGCGCCGGTCGATGGCTGGCCAAACTCCATATGGATGATCGACCGCCCCTGCGCTTTCAATGCGTGAGCCAGGCGGCTGATCTCAATGGCATAAAAGGGAGCGATCTGTGCGGTCATGCGCGCCTTATAGTCGATTGCGGAAAATGTGTGTTTCTTTTTCGGCCTGCGCAAACACGGAAAAAATTGCGCTAAATCGCAGTTTGTACTGGTAATGTTCCGCCTCAACCCTTAGAGTTTTTCTAGATCGGTGCGCCTGAAAGATGCGCTCCGGCGGGTTCAAAAAGGGGCGAACATGTTTGCATTTAATGGCGCGAAATCGGCACTCTGTTTGGCTGGCTTGGCGGTTGTACTTGCCGGGTGCTCCAAGCCCCATACTGCGGATGACGCGGATACGTCGGTAACAGCATCGGCCCTTGCGGCGCTTACCGCTCCAAACCCGAACGATCCCGTCTCCATCATGGGGTTGACCGCGATCGCCCAAGCCAAGCTTGCCTTCAAACGCGCCGATCAGTTCTCAAAAGGCTACGATGATAGCTTCCTGGAAGGAAAGACCTTTACCCTGAGACTGCCGGTAACCTCGGTCGAAGGCACTGACGAAAGTTCAGCCCGGTATGCTTATGATGCCGACAAGGAGGACCTTGAACTTTCCTTCCAACCGGAAAGCCCCATTCTTAAATACCCGTCCGGTACGCTTCCCGCGGCATTCGACTACATACTTACAGGCACCGAGTTCAGCTCGGGTGACGCTGTTCCAATGGAAAATGCCTTCGGCACAACCGCGAAGGTGACGCCTGTCAAACGTCTTCACGTCGGGATTGGCTCAATCGGCGAGGATTACATGGGGACTGTTCCTTACGACAAGGACAGACATATGTATGATCGCGCCTACAAGAACATCAAACTACCACCCGACGCGGCGCGCGCCGCCGTGCAGGATATCTGGGTTGAGGTCAGCGGCACATTGAAGCGCTCATCGGAAGGTGAACTTTTGAAATGCGCCGAAACGGAAAAACCAGCGACGCTGAGCAATCCCTTTCAGGTCAGCTGGCAGATGTGCGTGTTTTCTGCAAAGATCGATCGCGTTTCGATCATTTCGAAATCGGCCGGACTGCTGGCGCAATGGCCGATAACGAAGGACGACAAGACGCCCGGTAAATATAGCACCTTGTAGAGATACAACTGTCATACACACCGGCAGTTCATCACGTAGGGGATAACAAGACGTTTAACCATCACGAGCAGCAGCCCGGTGCATTCCGTGGTTAAACCTTATTCTTCAACGCCTTCAGCCGCGCCTCGACGATCAAGATCACGATATCCAACGGCAGATCGTTCTTGTGCTCGAACCGCACGGTATCCTTTTCAGCCCGATACGGTCCCACTCTCGCCTCAAAATCCGCATCGCCCCGCGCCACAGGATATAGCGCCACGTGCTTTTTCCACGCGCCAAGATAGACGAGGTAAGTATCGCCCACCCTAAAAGCCGGCATGCCGTACTTAATCGTTTCGGTCATATTCGGCACGGCCGCGCGGATCGTATCGCGCAAGGCGGCTACCCGGGCCGCGACCGGTCCGGGCAAGCCATCGATATAGGCATCGACACTGGCGGCCGGCATTACTCCCCCGCTGCCTGCAACTCACCGATCAGTTCGTCCAGTTGATCCATGGTGATGCGCATGCCCTTTTCCATGCCCGACGCCAGGACCATATCGCGTACCTGAGGCGTCGGATAGCGCTCATACGACACCATGTGCGTCTGGTTAACGCCGACCTGCTCAAAGGTCACAGTGATCGTCGCATAACCCGCATCGACCATTGGCTCGAAAGCCTGCGTGTAGACCAGCCGTGACGGCGTCACGACCTCGATATATTTTCCTGAAAAGGCAAAAGGCGGCTGGTCGCCCGATTGCAGCACATAGCGATACCCGCCGCCCTCGCGCACATCGGCCTCAACCGACACCATCTGTGCGCCGAGGGCCTTCGGCGCCCACCACCGCTTGACGAAATCGGCATTGGTCCAGGCTTCGAAAACCACGCGCGGCGGCGCATTGAAGGTGCGCGAAATAACGATCGTGTCGTCGCCTTCGGTGATCATATCGGTCGTATTCATAGACTCACTCCTTGGGTTCACGCGTCATACCGGCGATGACGTCGTCCAGTTGATCCAGGCGATCGGTCCAGATGCGGCGGTAACGGTCCAGCCACTGGTCGATCAATTGCAGCCCCTGCGCATCCAGCCGGTAAAGCCGCTGTTGCGCCCTCGCCTCGACCTCGACCAGGTGCGCCTTCTTCAACGTATTCAGATGCTTGGACACCTGAGGCTGGTTCAGTCCCAATGTGTCGGCAATGGCGCCCACGGGCTGCGGGCCATCGCGCAGCAGTTCGACGATGCGCAGGCGGTTGGGTTCAGAAAGGGCGGTAAAGGTCTCGATCATGAGATTATATTCTCATAAAGGAATATTCCCGTCAAGGAATATAAATTCGCGCCCGCCTTTACGTCGTCGGCGCTTGCCGCTATTGAGCCGCCATGAGTGCTTTTCCCTTTGAAATCCATGCCCATGACGGCCAGGCGCGCACCGGCGTCCTGAAAACCCCGCGCGGCGACATCCCCACCCCTATCTTCATGCCGGTCGGCACGGCGGCGACGGTCAAGGCGCTGACGCTCGACATGGTTCGCCAGTCGCACGCCAGGATCATCCTGGGGAACACCTACCACCTGATGCTGCGGCCGGGGCCTGAACGCGTCAAGCGCTTGGGCGGCCTGCACAAGTTCATGGGCTGGGATGGACCGATCCTGACTGATTCCGGCGGCTTCCAGGTCATGAGCCTGTCGAATATTTCCAAGGTCAAGGAAGAGGCCGTCACCTTCGCCAGCCATATCGACGGCTCAAAGCACGTCCTGTCGCCGGAACGCTCGATCGAAATCCAGGCCGACCTTCTGGGCGCCGACATCGTCATGCAGCTCGACGAATGCGTCTCCTATCCGGCCGAGGAATCGCGCGCGCAAAAGGCGCTGCAACTGTCGGCGCGCTGGGGCCAGCGCTCAAAGAATGCGTTCGGCACCCGCGACACGCAGGCCCTGTTCGGTATTCAGCAGGGTTCAACCTTTGAACACCTGCGCCGCGAATCGACCGAGCGCCTGCTCGATATCGGCTTCGACGGCTACGCCATCGGCGGCCTGGCAGTCGGCGAAGGCCATCAGGCCATGTGCGACACGCTCGATTTCTGCGCCCCGCTCCTGCCGTGGGACCGGCCGCGCTACCTGATGGGCGTTGGCAAGCCCATTGACCTACTCGAAGGCGTGGCCCGCGGCATCGATATGTTCGACTGCGTCCTGCCGACGCGCTCGGGCCGCCACGGCCAGGTGTGGACCTGGGATGGGCCGATCAACATGAAAAACGCCCGCTTTGCCGAAGACGATACGCCGCTCGATGCGACCAGCGACTGCCCGGCCAGCCGCGATTATTCCAAAGCCTATCTGCACCACCTGGTGCGGGCCGAGGAAATCCTCGGCCAGGTGCTGCTGTCCTGGCACAATATCGCGTTTTTCCAGGCATTGATGATCCGCATGCGCGCGGCGATCGCCGACGGCAGCTTCCAGACTCTGCGGCGCGATTTGCTGACACGCTGGACAAAATAAGAAAAGGCCCGGTGCGAACTCCGGGCCTTTTGTTATTTCCTGCCACCGCGGCGGCTGGTTGGCCGCTTCTTCTTGGTCGTCGTCTGGACCGGGGCCTTTTCGTAGGTGTCGATATAGACGCGCGGCTTGAACCACGACGGCGCCGCCGGCGGGGCGCAGTTCTTGTTCATGCCGACGCCCTTGAGGTAGGCTCGGCGCGACTTGCCGGCTTGGATGGCTTCGTCCACAAGTTTCTGATGTTTCTCGGCGCCGGTCATCTGACGGATCAGGCCGCGGAACGGGATGATGCTGCGGGTCGCGCCGCGCACAGCGCCGACGGCGGCCTTGTTGGCCATCCGCCCCCCCTTCTCGCGCATTGTCGAATCATCGGGCGGCGGTGGCGGCTCATCGAGGTCCGGCCCTAGCAGCGCATCAAGCTTGCGCACCTCGCCGGCAATCGATTCACACTGATCCAGCCCAGCCAGATCGTATGGCCGCGACATGGCGTCCAGAAGAATCTGCGGGATGTTGGTGCGCTTGAGATTCAGGTCTTCGAGCGGCGCGGTCACCGCATCGCCCCAGTCATTATTATCTTCCGTCGACTGGCGCATCTTTTCAGGCCGCCCGTCGGGGCCGCGCGCGCCATCGGCCACGTCGTACTCCGGACGGTTGGAGGAACAGGCGCCAAGCACCAGGCTTGCGCAAAAAGCGACGACTAGGACTCTAATGACATTTCCCCCTGTACGCTCCGGCTTCATGGTCCTACCAAATGGGCCGCGAGGCCACAAGCTCAACCTTATGCTATACCCGGCGTCCGTCTTTTTGATGGCCGCTGCAACCGTAAAAAAACAATACATAAAAACAAGCAGACACGCTTGCGAAAAAGCAAACTCCCCTCTATGAAGTCCCCACGTTTGATCCACCCTTTTGCGGCCGGGGTCAAGCCCAACGTCTTGACGTGAGCCCGTAGCTCAGCCGGCTAGAGCATCTGACTTTTAATCAGAGGGTCCTGGGTTCGAGTCCCAGCGGGCTCACCAAGATATGTTGCAAA
>CAMLPZ010000277.1 GCA_946482045.1 uncultured Asticcacaulis sp. | reverse complement strand
TCAGCAATGGCCTTGATATGGTCGTTCAGCCCCCACCATTCCTGCAGGACGATGACCCCCGGCCGCGCCGGATCCTGACCTGCGGAATAGGCGGCGATATGGCCCCCGTCGGGACGTGTAAGCGTAGTCATCTGGCCCATGTGATCCTCCGTCGTGGCGACTACAGCATGATGCGTTCAAGTTAACCCGCCATCATACGTAGGCTTTTGTTTTATCGCGATATTTAGCCAAAAACCGCTGCACACTTTTTGGCATATCGCTCTTATATGGTCGGTTTCAAAGCCCCGGCAAGCCGCCCGACGTCCATAGGGCCAATTCGTCGCGGATATTGCGCTGGGCGGCCGCCTCACGCGGCGCGAAGACCTCCGTCAGGAAGATGCGGCGATGCTGGGCAGGCTTGAGGAACATCTCGCAGCGACCGGCCGCATAGGCTTCGGCGCCATAGGACGGCAAGTATTCGCGCGCCACATCCTCGGCGTAGCGCAGATAGTCCGGCCACGGCGCGGCCAGGATCGCCATGTCGATGTCTACGACCAGCGCGGCATCGGGCGTATTCGCTTCGTGTTTTTTCGTCGCCAGGATATGCGCGCAGGCGCGATCGGCCGTGTCGCCCGTCAGCAGGGCGCGTAAGCTCTCCGCGCTGCGCTCTTCATTGTCGGAGCGCGCCGGGTCATAAACGATGTCGTGGAAGAACAGCGCCAGCAGCGCGGCATCGGCGTCTTCGAACCGCCTCCGCAACGGTAGAAAATCCGTAACCACGGCGGCGATATGACCGAGCGTGTGGTAATGCCGCTGCGGCTCACCATAGGCCGCCACGATCCTGGACCAGATTTCCAGTCCGAGATGCAACCGTCCGGCCAGTTCGTTCCATACGCGCTCGAGCTCATGTTCGGTCATCGCGACGGCCACTCCCAGGGCGGCGGGTCATGATCGGCGATTTCGGTTTCGCCAAGCACCTTTTCAAGCACGACACGGTGCGTGGGTTTCGCCGCCGTCAGGGCGTCAACCAGTTCGTGCGAATGCGACACGACCAGGATCTGGCTGCGTTCCGACGCTTTGGCGATCAGACGCCCCAGCGCCGGCAGAAGGTCCGGGTGCAGGCTCATCTCCGGTTCGTTCAGCACCATGAAGGCCGGTGGGCGAGGCGATAGCAGGGCCGCCATCAGCAGGAGGTAGCGCAGCGTGCCATCCGACAGTTCGGATGCCTTCAGAGGCCGCAGCAGTCCTTTCTGCTGCATCTCCAGCTCAAAATAGCCGTTGTCACCCGAAACGTAAATTTCCGACCCAGGAAAAGCGTCGTCAACGGCGTTCGACAGGTCTTCGACAAAGCCGACCTCGACGATGGTCTGGATGGCAGCAGCCAGGTCGCTCCCGTCACTGGCCAGGACAGGCGTATAGGTGCCGATCTGCGGGTGGCGGGCCGGCGCGTCGCGATCGGTGCGGAAGTGATCGTAGAACCGCCAGTTGCGCATTGTTTCGCGCAGGCGCAGCAGTTCGACGACCTCACCCGGATCGGCAGCGTGGGTCATCATGCTGTCGAACGGCGACAGGTCGGTAAAGGCCTGCGACCAACCACCATCTTTGCCGCGAAGGCTGACACCCGGACCTTTGCGGTTGGCGATCTCGTTGCGTGGCCGCAAAACCTGTCCGACCCATAGGCTTTCCACCTTGATCTGTGGATCGGCACTGAACATCGATCCACCAGGCACGGGCAAGCCCAGATCGATTGCGTAGCCATAATCGTCCGTTGAAAATCCTAGCTTCAATGACACAGGATGTTTGCGTACCAGGCCTTCGACGCGCTGTGTGCCGGCCTTCATCTCCCGTGAAAATCTTTCTGGTCCAGCCCATAGGGTGTAGGTAAGGCCGCCCTCGCTTGCCAGGGCACGGATGATACGACCCTGGGCAATATCGGCCAGTAGCCGCAAAGCGCGATAAAGGCTCGATTTGCCAGCGCCGTTGGCACCCGTCACCACGTTCAGCGGCTCAAGCGCGACAACGACGTCGCGCAATGAGCGGTAGCCGGAAATGGCGAGGGTGGTGATCATCCCTCAGATGTAACTCGTGTTAGCGCAACAGGGAATGATATTCCTTGTGGCGGCGCAGCCAGGCGGCGGCATAGCCGCAGATCGGCACGATACGCCAGCCATTGTCCTTGGCGAGCCGTGCCACGCCTTCCATCAGGCGGCCGGCGGCTCCGGTGCCGCGCAGTTCCGGGGGCGCTTCGACATAATGAATGTGCAGGGTATCGCCGCTTAAAGAATAGTCGGCGAAAACGGTCTTACCATCGACGAGCAGCTCGTAACGCTTATCGTCGACATTGTCGGTGATCGGATCAGTCATAGTGTCGGACATTGGATACTCTCCTTGGATGGGAGAGATAGGCCCTCACGCATAAAATCGGAATGCCTTTGTCCGGGCGGAAGGCTTAGCCGGCCGCCATATGGTCGGTAGAGGCCGGACGTGCGGCGAAGCGCGGGCGCGGCGCCAGGGTCGCACTGCGGGCCTGATACGGCACGTAAATCGCCGGAGACACGGAACGAGCCGCGGAAATCCAGTTCAAACCATCTACTTTTTTCATCACCATCACCATGGCTACCGTTGTGTCTGCACACCCATCGGCGGCAGATCGTTTCTAGTGGTTCACAATATCAAGATTCGATAAGGAATGTATGAATCCCCGACGGTAAAAATAACAGTGTTGCCTGGGCGCATCTCGGGCCTGACAAATCGGGGAAGAATGCCACACGAAAAAAAAGCGAAAAATCTTTGAAAAAGAACTTGCGTGCCGTGCGGCCTTGAAATAGTAGTCGCCGCCTCGGACGGGGGCACCTGATCCGGCCATCGATCAGATGGGGCTTTAGCTCAGTTGGTAGAGCGCTTCAATGGCATTGAAGAGGTCAGCGGTTCGACTCCGCTAAGCTCCACCATTTCCATATTTTCTCCGAAAATCTGAAAATGTTTTTGTCTGGCGCTCAGGGCCGAAGGCCCTTGGCGGCGCGCAGCCTGCGCTCCCGCTTGGTCATCATTTCCATCTTTTCTTCGAAAATCTGAAAATGATTTTTTGTTTGGCGTTCAGGGCCATAGGCCCTTGGCGGCACGCAGCCTGCGCTCCCACTTGGTCGCTAGTTAGTGGGTCGGGGCTTTCGTCAGCGGCGTATTGGACACCGGCATGGCGAGGGTGATGTCACCGGCCTTTTCGAAGGTCAGTTTTACATCGACGGTCGAGCCGTCTTGCGGGCGGACCTTCAGGCCCATCAGCATGATGTGGTTACCGCCGGGTTTCAGCACCAGGGTTTCGCCGGGCGCAATGGCAAAGCCGTCTTTCATCTCGGCCATTTCCATGACGCCATTCTTCGTTGCCATAGTATGGAGTTCGACCGAGGCGGCGCATTCACAAGATGCCGAAACCAGACGATCGGGCTGGTCGCCGCCGTTCTTTATAGTGACGTAGGCGCCCGTGTTAGGGTTGTTACCCAGCGCCGCGCGCATGGCATAGTCGGTCAGCTCAAGCTTTCTGGACGTCACCACGCCGTTGATATTGCTCGTGTGCGAAACGGTCGTGGTCGACTTGCCGTCGCAGGCGGCCAGCGTCAGCGCGGCGAGAGTGAAGAAAGCAAAGTGTTTCATGGGTAGCTCCGGGAAGTTTTGCAGGTATGCCGTGGCAAACGTATAGCGCCTGCCCGCCATGACGGCCTCCTGCACCTCGACACGCTATGGTGTTTGGATATTTCTATAACAAAAGCCGGACCGTCAGGCCCGGCTTTTGTTATAGAAGCACATAATCATTTTCGAGTATTGGGGTTGCAGGGTGGCGACCCCTGCGACACATCAACCCCAAAGCCCCACGATCCGCTTGGTCTCCTCAACCACCGGCGCCGACACCTGACGCGCCCGTTCGGCCCCCAGGCGCAACACGCGGTCGATTTCGCCGGTGTCGTTCAGCAATCGGCGCAGGGTTTCGGAAATTGGAGCCATCTTCCCGACAACGACGTCCGCCAGGGCCGGTTTGAACGCGCCGAATCCCTTGCCACCGAATTCGTTGAGAACATCTTGAGCGCTGATTCCGGCCAGCGCCGCATAGATGCCGACCAGGTTCTTGGCTTCAGGGCGCTCAGCCAGGCCGTCTTCAGCTTCCGGCAGGACGTCGGCGTCCGACTTGGCCTTCTTGATCTTGGACGCGATCGCATCGGCGTCATCGGTCAGGTTGATACGCGAATTGTCCGAAGGATCGGACTTCGACATCTTGGCCAAGCCATCACGTAAACTCATGATGCGCGCGCCCGGCCCCTGATAAAGCGTCTCAGGCAGGGGGAAAAAGTCGACGCCATAATCGTGGTTGAACTTCTTGGCGACATCGCGCGTCAGTTCCAGGTGCTGGCGCTGGTCCTCACCCACCGGCACATGGGTTGCCTTGTAGATCAGGATGTCGGCGGCCTGAAGCACCGGATAGGTGTAGAGCCCGATCGAAGCCCGTTCCTTGTCCTTGCCGGCCTTGTCCTTGAACTGGGTCATGCGGTCAAGCCAGCCCAGGCGCGCCACGCAGTTGAAAAGCCACGCCATTTCGGTGTGCGCCGGCACGGCCGATTGCGGGAAGATCGACGACTTGTCCGGATCGACGCCGGCTGCCAGGTAGCAGGCGGCGATCTCGCGCGTCTGCGACAGAAGCTTTTGCGGATCCTGCCAGACAGTGATCGCGTGCAGGTCGGCAATCATGTAGAAGCGCTCGGCTTCCAATGATTGCATGTCGGCGAACTTCTTGAGCGCGCCCAAGTAGTTGCCGAGGTGAAGCGAACCGGATGCCTGGATGCCGGACAGGATGCGCATGGGTTTTGTCATTGTTTACCTGCGCCGAAGCGCCGCCTTCAGTTCCGCCGGACGCACCGCGCCGGTCACAAAGAGACAGGCGATATAAAGGAACAGACCGGCAAAACAAACCCCCACCACGGCGATTTCCTTGATACCGCCGGGTAGCAGGGCGGCGATCGGCGCCTGAACTATAGGCCGGTAGAAAGAACAAGCCGCCAGAAACGTAGCCATCACGCCACCGCACAGCAGAATCTTGGCCAGGGCCGCACCGCTGCGCTTGGACAGGTGCCACAGCTTGCGGTGATAGAGCGCAATGACCATCAGGATGACATTGGCCCACGCACCCGCGGATGTGCCGATCGCCAGGCCAGGCACGCCGATCAGGTGGAACATGCCAACGCCGACGATCAGGTTGACCGCGACATTGACCAGGGCGAACTTCATCGGTCCCCATGTGTCCTTGCGGGCATAGAAGGCGGGGCTCAAGATCCGCGTCAACACGAAGGCGGGCACGCCCCAACCATAGTGCAGCAAGGCCGCGGCTGTCTGCTGGGCATCGTAGACGTGGAATGCACCGCGCGTGAACAGCCCGTCGATCAGGAAGAAGGGAATGGAAACCAGGGCCGCCGCTGCCGGCAGGGTGAAAACCATTGAATAGATCAGCGCATTGTCGAGCGTCTTCTGCGCGCCGTCATGATCGCCCGACTGCACCGCGCGCGACAGGGCCGGCAGAAGCGCCACGCCGATAGCGACGCCGACCATGCCGAGTGGCAGCTGATAGAGACGGTCGGCGACCGACAGCCACGACACGGCGCC
>CAMLPZ010000276.1 GCA_946482045.1 uncultured Asticcacaulis sp. | reverse complement strand
ATTAAATCAATAGGATGATTAGGTTTTTACCCTAGAGCGATATGGCGAAAAGTGTGCAGCGGTTTTTGGAACAATATTGTGCCAAAACAAAAACATAGTGCGTTAGCCCGGCCATCTGAGCCGGGCAGCGTTTTAGTGACACAAGAGAAGTGGCACGGAACTGTGCTTCAGCACATGTCCGCTGACGCCGCCCCAAAGCAGTTGTCCCCATTGACTCTGTCCGAATGCGCCCATGGCGATCAGGGTGGCATTCAGCCGGTGGGCTCCATCCAATATGGCTTCACCGATATCCGAATCGAAAGCCGTCTCGCAAGAAACGCGTCCGTCGAAGCCATGCGTTGCCAGCCACTGCAAGACGCCCGCCGTCTCACCATTGAGATGCTTCCGCCCCTGCTCCAGTATCTCGAATATATGGACGATCTGTCCCGGCTCCAGAAGATATTCCATGGCGCGCATCGACCTGCCTGCCTGGCGACTCCCGTTCCAGGCCAACACGACTGTGTCCGCGCCGCCGAATAACCCCGGCGGGCGGCTCCACCCCTTCGGAACGACAATAACGGGGGCGCCGCTTTCCAGGACAGCCGTCAGGCAGAGTGCATCATCGGTGTGGCGGTCGGGGTCGTCACGGCCGACCACGATCAGGTCGCTGGTTCGACTTTTTGCTTTCACCGCGTCTCGCATGGGGCCCGTAACCTTGTCGAATATGACATGCGGTGTAGCCGCTTCCGGATCGGAAAGCCCTGCCCGGTGGAAGGGCAGTCCGGATATGCCAGCCTGGCTTTCCGCCGCGGCCTCCGCCTGAGCGGCCAGACGTTGCGACTCCTCGTCGGAGCCGTACTTATCCGGATAGAAGGCCAAAGGCCCGACGACATGAAGCATGCGCAGCTGCGCCTTGAGCCGCACCGCCAGCCGGCAGGCCTCCGCCAGGGCGTCCGCCTCGTAGGGGTCGCCACTACACAGGCAAAGAATAGATTTTACAGTCATCGGACCCTCCTTTGGATGGGCCACTGTGCCGTCCCGCGGGGAGGTGCACGTTGACACGGATCAACCGGCGGCGGCTGAGCGTGGTAAAAACACGGTTGATCCTGATCAATATCCAGGACGTTCACATGCTTAGAGTCATCCAACCGGCGAATGACCGCCGAGTGAACAGGAGAAACTAACATGGATGACTTGGAAATCCGTCAGAAGGTCGTCGACGAGCTGGACTTCGAACCGAGCCTGGACGCCGCCAGTATCGGCGTCGCTGTCGACGCCGGCATTGTCACCTTGACCGGCACCGTGCGCAGCTATGCTGAAAAGGTTTCGGCCGAGCAGGCGGCGCTGCGCGTAAAGGGCGTACGCGGCATCGCGGAAAAGATCAAGGTGAACTACCCCTTCCAGAAAAAGACCGGGGACAGTGAGTTGGCGCAACGCGCGATCAACGTCCTGGCCTGGGACACCACCATTCCGGACGAGGCCGTTAAGGTCAAAGTCCAGGACGGCTGGCTGACGCTGACGGGCGAGGTTCAGTGGCAGTACCAGAAAATGGCCGCCGAAACGGCCGTTCGGAAGCTCAGCGGCGTGACCGGCCTGAGCAATCAGATCTCCGTCAAGCAGCCCAGCGTCAGCGTCTCTGACATCAAGAAGCGGATCGAGGAGGCCTTGAAGCGCGACGCCGAACTGGAAGCTCATAACATCCATGTGAACGTCGCCAATAACGTCGTCACGCTCGAAGGCCGAATCCACAACTGGAACGAGCGCTACGCCGCGGAACGGGCCGCATGGTCGGCGCCGGGCGTAATGTCCGTTGCCGATCGCCTCGTCCTGGCCTGAACAGGGAAAGGAGACCTGCCATGAGCGGGAAGAAGGTGCGCGACATCATGACGCCGCATCCCACGATGATCGCACCCGACGAGACCATTGCGGAAGCCGCCAAGCGGATGCAATCCGTGGATTGCGGCTGCCTGCCGGTCGGCACGGATGGCGATGTCCTGGGCGTTATCACCGATCGCGACATAGCCTTGCGGGTTGTGGCACAGGACCGCGATCCGAAACAGACGCGAGTTCAGGACGCGATGTCGAAAGGCGTTTACACCGTGAAAGAGGAAGACGACATCGAGCACGCGGCCGACGAAATGCGGGAACGTCAGGTCGCGCGTCTGGTCGTAACCTCGAAGAAGCACGTCACCGGGATCATCACTATGGCCGGCATTCTCCGCGAAGCGGCCAGTCATGCCCGCAGTTCCCCCGTGCTCAAGGAATTGGCGAAGTTCCGGCCAAGCCACCACGTAACGGCCTGATCGGTCCCGATGGAGGCGCCGTATCACGGCGCCTCCATCGGCCGCCGGGCCGGTCTTTATCGACGCACATCCGAGCTATAGGAGCATGCTATGAAGAACCCCCTTTGGCATCACTGGGCCATATTTCTGTTCGGCGTCTGGCTTATCCTGTCTCCCTGGGCGCTTCCAGCCCTCTTCGGCCAGCCTGAGATGGGCGCGGCCCCCTTCTGGAACGCCGTCGCGTGTGGATTGATACTGTCGATTTTCGCTATTGTTGCCTTGACCGACGATACGGTCTGGCAGGAGTGGGGCGACATCGTGGTCGCTGTGTGGCTATTCGACTCGCCTTGGCTCTTAGGCTTTTCCAATTCTTCCGCCGTGGCGTGGAACGCTTGCATCGTCGGTGTGCTTACGCTTGCCGTTGCCGCATGGAACATCTACCAGCGCCAGCCTGTTCAACGGACCTAACAGGCTTGCAGCAGGTGGATGGCTGGACCGGCACGCCGGTGAGAGTGCCGGTCCAGCGACCTTATTCGCCCTGCCAGCGCTCACATCACGCGACAGTCCTCCGGCCAAAGCGCCCGAAGCGGCTCAGGCAGGTGGGCGAGAATCTTCGTCACTTCATCCGGATCAACACGCGCGGCCACGACACTCAGCACGGCTTGAGTCGCGGCCTGGGAATTAAGGCCGGACCAGGCCGACAGTCGGGCGGAAACGGCGTCAGTGAACGATGCCGCATCGTGAAAGCTGAGAATGCCAAGGTGCGGTTGCCAGCCTTCGAGATACACGCCGCGAAGCAGCATGGGCAATTGTGCAGACAGCCCAAGCACCATGTCTATGGTCAGGCGGTCGCGCAGGACATGCAGGACGGCGCGTAAGGCAGAATAGGCGTCTTGCCGGCTGCAATCGAGACCGGATTCTATGGCCCGCAACCACTCATTCGTTTGCTGCACGGTCGTATCAAAAACGGGTAGGCCTGTGGTCATGGTAATCTCCTGATGGGTTGGCGCTGCCACCATCGACGCGAGATAGCGACGCCTGCGCAGTTGATGCCTTCGGACAACAGGAGTAAGTTTGACACGGCCGTAGTATGGCCCTTTTGATCAAGGTCAAGCGCCGAATCGCGCAGTTGCGTAGAGTTTCTAACGCCGGGGCATATCAACGAGGCAATGGAGCGGCCGCACAAATGGGCAGCCGTAGCCCAGGCCGCCTGACCGCCGCCGGGCAATGGTCGATATACGCTCGGAAAGGCCAGCTGACTGCTCATGACAGGCAAGGCGCTGCAATCGCTGATCACCGCTTGGACATTACTGGTACCGCGGCGGTTGGATGTCCTGCCACCCCGCTATGCGTCCGTGCCAGGCTATGTCATCGCCGCGGTCGGGACCGGCGCCGCGCTTTGGTTGCAGATTACACTCCCGCCCGTCACCGGCGGGCGCATTGCGTTCGCGCTGATCGTCATGGTCATTTTCGGCTCCGCGCTGACCGGTGGCTTTTGGCCGGCGCTTATGGCGACCAGTCTGACTATGTTTGGCATGCTTATCATCAAAAGTCCGCACGAAGGGCTGGCCGACCAATTGAGCATGATTGTTGTGTATCTCCTGACCGGTTGCCTGATCGCCTGGGGCGGTGACACTGCACGGCGTTCCAGACGTGATGCCGAGCTGGCGCTGCGAAAATCCGACGAGAGCGAGGAGCAGGTCCATTCGATCTTGCGCACGGTTCCGGACGCGGGGATCGTGATCGACGAAACAGGCTGCATCGTATCCTTCAATGCCGCCGCGGAAAACCAGTTCGGCTATCGGGAATCCGAGGTGCGGGGCCGGAACGTCAGCATTCTGATGCCGGAGCCTTACCGCAGCGCCCATGACGGCTATTTGCACCGCTACGCCACAACCGGTGAAAAACGGATTATCGGCATTGGGCGCATCGTGGCCGCGCAGCGCGCCGATGGCTCGACCTTCCCCATCACCCTGTCCGTCGGCGAATTCCAGTCGGCAGGACGGACGTATTACACCGGCTTCATCCATGACCTGACGGGGCGTGCCAATGCCGAGACACAACTTGAACAGCTGCATGGTGAACTGGCCCGCCTGTCGCGCTTGAACGAGTTGGGCGAAATGGCGTCCACCCTCGCGCACGAACTCAATCACCCCCTGTCCGCGATCGCCAACTATGTACAAGGCAGCCTTCGCCTTCTGAAGTCCAATGATCACAAAAGCGTTCCTCTGGTTCAGTCCGCTTTGGAAGAGGTCGCCAAGCAGTCTCTGCGCGCCGGGAAGATCATCCGTCATCTGCGTCAGGCCGCGACTCACGGGGCCACGGAAATGAAAAGCGACAGTTTACGGGCGGTCATCGAGGAGGCCGCGGCGCTGGCCCTGGCTGGCTCCCGGGAAAAGGGTATAAGGTCCGTGTTCTCATATCAGGCAGAGGTGGATAAGGTTCTTGTCGACCGCGTCCAGATCCAGCAGGTGCTTATCAATCTCATACGCAATGCCGGCGATGCGATGCGGCGGGCGGATCGCCGTGAACTGACCTTGTCGACCCTGACGATTGACCCGCAAACGATCGCGGTTGAAGTAGCGGACACCGGGCCGGGAATCGCCGACGACGTCGCCCAGCAGCTTTTCGCCCCATTCGTGACTACCAAGCCCGACGGCATGGGCATCGGTCTTGCTATTTCAAAGCGCATTATCGAAGCGCACGAGGGAAAGATCGATGTCCGCCGAAATGCGGACGGGGGCGCCACCTTTCGGTTCACGTTGCCGGTTCTGGACGAGCGAATGTTCCTGGAGGACAAGTGAAGCCGCGTATCATTCACGCGGTTGATGCGAATTTCGAACCGTCACGGTCCCATCGGCTAACATCACGCGAAAGACGCAGGCGCGTAACCTGCCAGAATCGGATCGCATGACGTTGACGATGGGCATCAAAGCGCTTTGATTCAAATCAAAGTCTTACTGGCGGCACCTGCTAGATAGGACGTATGATTGCTGCCGCCAACCCACCTAAAATCCTGGTTGTTGCCGCCCACGACGACCTCCGGCATTCACTCGCGTTTCTCCTGAGCGCGGAGGGCTTCAGGCCTGAAATCCGGGACACATGGATTACGGGCGACGATCACGGCGCCGCTGACAGCGTCATTATCGACCACGCGAGCTTCCCTGAAAATTACGTCGACGACGGCGCGCTTGCGGGCCTCGGCAATCGTCTCGTCGTTCTCAACAGCCGGCCTGCACCGCCTGCTGGGCTCCCGTCGGCAACTGTCGTCCGCAAGCCCTTGCTCTATCAAGAGCTTATCGAAGCGTTGCGCAGCGTCCTGCACTGACGGTCTAAATTTCTTAGTGGTCGCATGCTTGGTCCGAAAAACCGGTTTCCACTT
>CAMLPZ010000275.1 GCA_946482045.1 uncultured Asticcacaulis sp. | reverse complement strand
TCAGGCGAAATCAGCGAGGGCACCTTCAGGCAGGCGGAACGGGCTTGCGACGCCCATTCCGTGCCGAACCGGATGCTGGCGCGGCCGGCGGGCAGGGCGTCCCATCCGACGGGCGCCGTGTCCGCTGTCACAACTTCCGCCGCCGCCCACACCGCGTCCGGAATGTCGAGCCGCACCAGGTAACGATTGAACGGCAGGGGATTGGCCGCCAGATGGACAAAGGTCTCCAGGCAGGCCAGGGCGATGTTCTCGGACGCATAGACTATGTGCGTCCCAGCCCGGTTCCAGCGCCCGCCGGTCGTCCAGGCGCCAGCCCCGGTCATATCGTCCGCCTCGTAGTCGGGGGTATCGGTTGCGATACGCCAGACGGATACCGTCACGCGTAGGCCCCGCTTTGCATCCGGGCCAGAAGAACGGAAACCATGCCCTGGCCTTCCATCGTGTCCATATAATCGACCGGCCGCCCGCCACCCAAGGCCGCAACCGGGGTCTGGAGCCAGCCGGCCACCCACTTGGCGGCGTCGAAGCCTTCCGGTGCGCCCGACTGTTCGACCATGGTCTGAACCTGGCCGATTAGCTTGGACATGCCGACGATGCGTTCACTGTCCTCAGCCGACAGGGCTTCGCCCTTCAAGACCTTGCGGTTCAGCGTGGCGGTCGACAGGTTGAGGCTTTTCAGAACTGCGCCTTGCGAGACATCAAGTCGCTCCAGCAGCTTCTTGGCGTCGGTCGCCGGCACGCCGGCGCGGATCATCGCCACCCGGTCGGACGGATCGGACTGATAGACCCCGGCGAAATCGACCAGCGAAATGGTCCACGTCTTCTTGACGCCCGTGGTTTTACGCGGGCGAGGGGTTTTTACGGGGATTTGCGATGCGTGTGTGCTCATGTGAGCAAATATATCGCTCATTTGATATCGCCGCAACAGGAATCAAGTCCGCCGGAAGAAGGTAATCATTGCCTTGATAGGCCGGCCCGAATTACGTATCAAATGCCAACACCATAAAAAAGGGTTGGAAACAAATGGCATTCAAGACAATCGTCTTTCTGATCCTGGCCACGGCGGTTTTCGCGACGCCGGCGATGGCGGCGTCCCCCGATCCCGCCGCCGCTTTTCCAGCCAGGATGCAAAGCTTTGCGCTTTACGGCGACGGCGCCATTCCCAATTCCAAGCCTGGTCCCGATACTGAAACCGGCGCCGACAAGGGCTGGATACAGAATGTCTCGCGTCCCGTCATTCAGGTTTACCTGCCCGCCAGGGCAAAGGCCACGGGCGCCAGCGTCCTCATTATCCCCGGCGGCGGTTATGCGGGCCTGACCTTCGACTACGAGGGCGTCCAGCAGGCGCAGTATTTCGTCGATCACGGCATTGCCGCCTTCGTTTTGAAATACCGGCTGCCAAGCGATCTGACGATGGCTGACAAATCCGTCGGACCGCTCCAGGACACGCAACAGGGCCTTCGGTTCATCAGGCTTCATGCCAGGGAATGGAACCTCGATTCGGCGCGGGTCGGTGTGGTCGGCTACTCGGCCGGCGGACACCTGGCGTCGACGCTTTCGACGCGCTTCCAAAAACCCTCCATCGCCAATCCTGAAGGCGTAAGCCTGCGCCCCGACTTCCAGGTGCTGGTCTATCCCGTCATCACCATGGACGCCAAGGTCACCCACATGGGCTCGCGGACCGCGCTTCTGGGGGCGTCGCCCTCTGAAGAACAGGTCAAGGCGTTTTCGAGCGACCTGCAAGTTACGGCCGACACGCCGCCGGCCTTGATCCTGCACGCCGCCGACGATCAACTGGTCGACGTCGACAACGCCATCGTCTATTTCGAAGCGCTCCGCCACGCCGGCGTGCCGGTGGAAGCACGGCTTTTCGACAAGGGCGGCCATGGTTTTCCGCTGCTGCCGCGCAACACCTGGCAAGGCGCGATCATGGACTGGATCACGGCGAACGGCTGGCTCAGTCCGCGCGCCAAATGAGCGATCGCAACCGCGCGGCTAAGACTTGGGGCTAAAGAAGCTGTTGGCCGTCAAACGCCCCGTCCTCGGGTTATCGCTTAAGTTCGCGCCATCAAACAAAGCACAATGAAGGACATTGCTGCGATAGATCACCAATCGGTTGAAGCGCAGTTCGACGTGGTCGATCATTTCATAATTGGGCGTGTCGGGCCCGGCAAACCCCGTCAGCCGGTCAGCGTCGCGCGCGATCTCTTGCGCCACCGCCTGCATATAGTTGTCGCGGCGGCCCGGAGTAACCGACTCGAAACCGCTCAGGCGATGGCGAAAGAAGGCCGTGCCACCCGGCTGGTCCTTGCAGAGATAGTGGACCATCGCCAGACTCATCGGATTGGGCTGATCGAAGTGCGGAATGCGCTGCAACGGCCCAAAACGTTCCAGCCCCCACGTCGCCAGGGCATAAAAGCCATAGGCGACCAGCGCCCGATCCTGCGGCAAACCAAAGGCGCGCTCAAACGAGGGTTTCAGCACCGGCAGCAAGGTTCGCAAATAGCCCACCGGCAGATCGGCGTTCACCCCGGGATAGAAGGTGCCGTTGGGTGTCGTCCAGGACGCGCGCGCCGCCGCTTCGACCATGGCTTCGGGAGCTTCCAGCACATCGTCAATGACCAGCAGCGGATTCTGCTCGACGCCAACGGTCCGCAACTTCACGCGGGCATTGGGGTTTATCCGGATATCGGCAGCAGGCGCATCGCTCATATAACGAGCTTATCCGATCTGTGCCCCGACCGACAAAATAAAATTGGTCTGCTTGCGCATGAGACCCGTTTGGCGGACACTTCCTTCAATAAGGGAGGGCTAACCCATGGAACGCGTGCGCTTTACCTCGCTCGATGTCTTTCGCGGCCTGACGATCTGCCTGATGATCGTCGTCAACATGCAGGGGGAGGGCGCATACCCCATTCTCGGCCATGCCGACTGGTTCGGCTTTACCGTGGCCGACATCGTTTTTCCGTCCTTCCTGTTCGCCATGGGCAATGCGCTGGCCTTCGGCAAAAAAGACATGGCGCCGGGCGAGTTCTGGCTGAAGACGCTGCGCCGCGTCGCCATCATCTTCGCCCTCGGCTATCTCCTCTACTGGTTCCCCTTCTTCAAGCACACCGATGCCGGCTGGGTGATGAAGCCCATCGAGGAGACGCGCATCATGGGCGTACTGCAACGCCTCGCGCTCTGTTACGGCTTCGCCGCCATCGCCGCCCGTTACCTGGGCGTGCGCGGTCTTCTCTTGCTGTCGGCGGTCCTGCTGCTCGGCTACTGGGGCATTCTGCTGGGATCGGCGCCGCCCGAACTGGCGCTGACCAAGACCGGCAATATCGGCAACTATGTCGACCAGCTCATCCTCGGCAAGTCGCACCTCTATCCGTGGGACGAGGGCTTCGAGCCCGAAGGCCTGCTCGGGACCATCCCGGCGACGGTCAATGTCATCCTGGGCTACCTGGCGGGGCTCTATATCCGCAAGCATACGCCAGGACACTTCGTCATGATCCGCTTTATTGGCGCGGGCGTCGTGCTGATCCTGGCGGCCGTCGCCTGGGGGACCGTATTTCCAATCGGCAAGAAGCTGTGGACGTCGAGCTTCGTGCTGCTGACCGTCGGCATCGACCTGATCGTGCTGGCCGGCCTGATCGCCTGGATCGACCAGGCCAAACAGAGGTTCGGCGTGACCTTCTTCGAAATCTTCGGCAAGAACCCGCTTATCGTCTACCTGTTCGCCGAACTGCTGGCGGTGATTTCGTGGCAGTTCGACATTGGCGGCAAGTCGGTGACGGGCTGGCTGTCCGCCAACCTCCAGACCTTTGTCCCCGGCGCGCCCGGCGCGTTGCTGTTCGCGGTGCTCTATATGCTCGTCTGCTGGCTGTTCGCGTGGGGTCTCCACACGCGAAAGATCGTCATCAAGGTCTGAATGGTTATTGAATCCTGATAATCGACAGGGCGCGGGCGGCCTCCGCGCCCTGTTTTTCTGCGCGATTTGTGAACGCATAATGCGCTGTCCGCACAGCCTTTTTATTCTGCGACACTGCCAAAATACGCCGCGCCCATAACGTCAGTGTCACAACTTTGAGAGGTCGTGTTCCTTCAAATTTTATTAGGTCATATCCGCTATGGTTGTGTCTGGCAGGGGTAGGAGAAAAGCAAAATGCTTACAGGGTTAGCATCCCGCAGGTCCACAGAAGGTGTATCGTTCGGCAACCCCGCCCGGTTTTGGGTCGAAACACGTACGGCCAGCCCGCGCCTGGCGATTTTCGCCCAGCATGGCGGCATGGTCGAGCCGGGCACGGATATTTGCGCGGCCCACATCGCCGGAAATGACCTCAGCCTTCACACCATGGTGTCGAGCCGCGCGGTGTGGGAGGTTGAAAAGGAAGGTGGACGGCTGGTGCCCAGCCCCTTGCACCACCACCCCGACAGCTTCGCCTTGGCGCGCAAATGCCAGACAATCATAACTATTCGCGGCCGTCATGCCTGCCATAGCCGCACCGGCGAGGTCCGTGTTGATGGCCTGGACGCCGCCCTTGTCGCTTCGCTCATGGAGTCCCTTGCCGCCGCCGGCTTTGTCGTACACGACACGCCGCCGCATAGTCCGGCAAAACAGCCGGGCGATATCTGCAACCGCGGCCAGCGCATGCGTGGCGTCGAACTGGACGTCAGCCACGAACTGATGTCGCGCCTGCTGAACGACGCCGGAATGATGGCGCGTTTCGCCGCCGCCGTGCGGGAGGGCTACGAGTCCGTTCTGCCCGAGTGTTAGATCAAGGTGACAGAAGTTCCCCCTTCCGTCAGTTTCGCTTACGCTCACTGCCCATGGCTTGCGAAAGCTGTACTTTCGCAAGCCAAACCCGCGTAAACGGGGAAGGAAGAACAACTAACCGAGAGACACCAATAACATTCCTTCCCCGTTTACGGGGAAGGTGGCGACGCGAAGCGGCGACGGAAGGGGGACTTCGATACCAAAACCAGAATACCAGAAAGTAATTGTGCAACAGCTTCATCGGGGAGCGGCTGCAGAGCGCTCCCCGTTAGCTTGTCTATCACAAGTTTGCGAGCCGGGATTCCTTTAAGCCTTGTTAGCCATGCTGCCCTACAATGACCTGGCTAGGGGTTTTGGAGACTTTCAAAATGCCAGCGGGGTTGGTCCTAGAAAAGCCGGTCGAGACGGTTGCCTTCAGCAGTCCGGCCCAATTCGCCGTTTCCACGCGCACAGCCAGCCTTAACGTCGCGATTTTCGCGCAGTACGGCGGACTGGCGGAACCGGGCACCGATATCTGCGCCCTGAGTATCGCGGGCGATGACCTCAGTGTCCATACCGTCGTGTCATGCCGGGCGGTCTGGGAGGCCGAAAACGGCGAAAACCGATTGGTGCCGAGGCCCTTGCACAATCATCCCGACGGCATCGCCCTGGCGGAAAAATGCCAGAGCGTCATCAGCATTCGCGGCCGTCACGCCTGCCATGACGCATTGGGCGAGGTCTGCATCGACGGCCTGGACACGGAACTCATCGCCGCGCTCGGCCGGACGCTTACCGGCTTCGGCTTCGTGGTGCACGACGAACCCTTGCAAAGCCGCGCCAAGCATCCCGACAATATCTGCAATCGCGGCCAGCGCATGCGCGGCGTTGAGCTCGACATCAGCCACGAACTGATGTCGCACCTGCTGAACGAAGCCGGGACGATGGCGCGCTT
>CAMLPZ010000274.1 GCA_946482045.1 uncultured Asticcacaulis sp. | reverse complement strand
TGGCGGCGATCAATACCTTCGTCAGCCACGGCCTGGAAATCTCGATCGACGACTTCGGAACCGGCCTGTCGTCGCTGAGCTACCTCAAGCAGATCCCGGCGCACGAGCTGAAGATCGACCGCGCCTTCATCATGGAAATCGAAAGTGGCCAGCGCGACGCCCTGCTGGTGCGGTCCTCGATCGACCTAGCCCACGGCTTGGGCATGAAGGTGACCGCCGAGGGCGTCGAAACCGCCGCGGCCTTTGGCCTGCTTCAGGCCATGGGCTGCGACATGGCGCAGGGCTATGGAATCGCCAAGCCGATGTCGTTCGACAAACTGGTGCCTTTCATCGAAGACTTCTCGCGCAAGGGCATTACCACCGCCCTGCCGAGCCTGGTCGCGCCGCAAAAGGCTGCCAGTTGATATGAGATACCTATGCCTGGCCGTAACGCTGGGACTGGGGATCGCGTTCGGTGCGCACGCCGAAACGCAACTGTTCGATCGTGAAAACGTCGACGGCTGGATCGACGTTCGTGCCGTTACCGCCGATGGCGAGCGCGGCTGGCTCGACGGCGGCTTCGGCAAGCTGCGCTACGGTAACGAGAGCCGCCTGGCGGTCGCGCAAGCCGCCTTCGTCTGGAAGCCGCGCCTTGGCGACACCGTCACCGGCTATATGGTGGCGCATTATACGCCCGATGCCCTGACCGCCTGGGGTATCGAGGAAGCCTTTATCAAGTGGAAACCCGTGCCGGTTTCGGACCTGAAATATTCGGTCCGGGTCGGCCAGATGTTCCCGCCGGTATCAATGGAGCACGATGGCGCCGGCTGGTCGGTGTCTCGCACACTGACGCCGTCGGCTGCCAATACCTGGATTGGCGAAGAGGTCCTAGTCGACGGCGTTGAGGGCGCTGTACAAAAGACGTTTGGCGGCCACGTTCTGGGCCTGACAGGCGCGGTCTTTACGGGCAACGACACATCTGGGACGATCCTAACCTGGCGAGGCTGGGCCCTGCACGACATTGCCTCGAACCGCGACAGCCGTCTCATCCTGCCTAAGGGGCAAAAAGGCTGGGCGCAGATTTTCGATGATGGCGGGCAGGCGTCGTTCACTGACATCTCAGCCGAGGTCGATGGCAATACCGGCGGATATGCCCGTATTGACTGGCGGCCGCCGGCGCCTTTTGCCGTCAACCTCGAATATTACGCCAATGAAGCTGATCCGGAAGCGATGCGCCATGATCAATGGGGCTGGGATACGCGTTTCTGGAACTTGGGTGTCCAGACCCGGCCGGCCGGCAATGTCGAAGTGCTGGGCCAATATATGCGGGGCACATCCATCATGGGCTGGCGCAGGTCGGACGGCTGGACCTTTGACGTTGCCTTCGACACGGCTTATCTGCTGGCAACGTGCGAGCTGGCCGATGGCGCCAGACTGACGGGCCGGGCGGACTATTTTGCCGTCAAGGACCACTCATGGCGCAGTCGGGACGACAATACCGAAAAGGGCTACGCTGCGACGGCCGCCTATTTGCGTCCGCTCAATGCGTATCTTGACCTGGCAGTCGAGGCGCTTCACGTGGTGAGCCATCGTCCGTCGCGGAGCTATCAATCTCTGGCGCCGCGCCAGGCGCAGACCCAGGTTCAACTGGCGCTAAGGCTCAAACTCTAGACAACTCCAGTTCGAGCCGGTCGAGCCCTTCGGCCGTGCCGCGCTGACGCTCGTCGCGATCCTCGTGTCCGTCGAGATAGGCCAACTGTTCGGTCAGGACTTGCCGCGTGCCGTCGCCATCGGAGTGGAGTTCGACCGTAACCAGCGACGCCGACAGTGCACGGCCATTGGCCGCCATGGCGTAGGCGAAGATGATGCGCGTATCCGGCACGATTTCCAGAAAGGTCTTGTCGACCGTCGTGCGTGTGCCGTCGGGAAGCGTGGCGCGGTAAAGCTCCTGGCCGCCCGGCCGGAAGTCGAGACTGTATTCGGTCGTTGCCATTTCGGCGTGGCAATCCGACCAGCGCCGCTTGGCGTCCGGATCGGCCCAGGCGTGGAAGACCCGGGCGGGTGAGGCTTTGAACCGGCGCTCAATGACGAAATCGGTGTGGGTGGCGGATCGCTGCATTCAGGCATCTCCTTCGAGGAACTTTTCCAAACGGTCGAACTGACGGTGCCAGCGGGCCTTGCGCTCGGCCACCCAGTCTTCTAGTCCGCTAAAGGCGTCCGGCGCCATGGAATAGGTCCGGGTACGCCCGACCTTTTCGGAGCGGATCAGCCCGCCGTCTTCCAGTATGGCCAGGTGCTTGAGCGCTGATGGCAGGGCGATGCCCAACTTGTCGGCCAGATCTGACATCGACGCCGGCCCGCTGCTCAGGTGATCGAGGACCGCGCGCCGGTTGCCGTCTGCCAAAGCGGCGAACAGGCGATCCATCTGGTCGGAGGGCTCAGTCCGCATCCTGGGGCTCCGGCCGGTATTGCGCAGGCAGGGCGGCTTTCAGCGGGTAGTACTGGAAGAACGGCCTGGCCTCGTCGATAACGCGGGCGACCGAAGGCCGGGCCATCAGCCGGGCAAAATAGGCGGCGAGGCGGGGCTGGTCGGGCGCGAAGGGCTGGATCGTCGCAGCGTAGAAAAGAGCCGGTGCCGCCGCGCAGTCGGCCAGGGTGAAGCTGTCGCCCGCCGACCATATCCGTTCGCCGATTCGGGCTTCGATCAGGGCGTAGGCGTTAATCAGTCCCTGAACAGTGCCTTCAAGTTCGCGGGCATCCCGTGTGCTTTCCGGCCGCAGGAACTGTGCGACGTGGCGCTGCATCGGTTCCATGACGTAGTTGTCGAAGACGCGATCCCACAGGCGAACCTCTAACTGGTCCACGGGCATGCCAGGCAGTAGGCGGGACGGGCCGGGATAGGTCAGATCGATATATTCGATCATGACCGATGTTTCCGGCACGATGCGGCCATTGTCTTCCAGAAGCGGAATCTTTGCCGTCGGCCACAGGGCTTCGAAGGCTGCGCGCGCCTGAGGATCGCCGAGATTTACCGTGCGGGCCTCGAACGTCAGGCTCTTTTCGTACAGCGCGATCAGGACCTTCCAGCAGTAGGAGGCAAGGGGATGGGAATACAAGATCAGCGACATATCGGCCCTAATAGTTTCCATTTTGGCTAAGTATCAGGTCGCTGATAGCGAGGCAAGTAAAACTTTCCGTTTCGGCTAAGTTTAGCCGCGCGGTTGCCAGCCAAGCATCCGTCGCAGTGTCGCGTCGCGATCGACAAAATGATGTTTCAGCGCGCCGCCGGCATGCAGGCAGAGCAGGGCGATCACCGCATAGCCGATCCAAGTGTGGGCCGTCTGGCCGGCGAGCCCAAGCGCCTCGTTGTATGGGATCACTTCGCCCGTCGCCAAATGGTTCTCCGGCACAAGGACCAGGCCGAATATACCGAAGCCATGGCCGCTGGCGCCGGAATAGAGCATGCCGCTTAAGGGCAGGGCTAGCGTTGCAATGATCAGCAGCCAGTGCGTTGCCTTGGCGGCCAGCTTTTCAGCGCGGGGATAGTCACCGAAAGGTTTGGGCCAGCCCTCTTTCCAGCGCCAGCCAATCCGGATGAGTGCGAGGATAAAGACGATGACGCCGACCGACTTATGTATCGGATAAAGCGCCCAGACCTCTGTTCTGGCCATGTAGAGCCCGATAGCGATAAGGCTGAGGATGGCAATCCCCACCAGCCAATGAAGGTAGCGGGTGGTTCGGCTTAAGTTCTGGGTTTCCATGGATATCCCTGCGATGGATGTATCGGCTCGCAGGGGTAAAGCGCAGGTCCGTGCGCATGGACAGACCGCTTGGGATGAGTGTCCGAATGCCGGGACGAGTGGTCAGGATTTGTGTTTCAGCGCGCGCGCATAGCTTTTGCTCAAGGCCAAAGCCCGCCCATCCTTCATGACGACGGTGCCGTTGCCAGAGGCATGAAAGTCGATACGGGCAATGGCCGGAATGCTGACGATATGGCAGCGGTGGATGCGGATGAAGCGTTCAGGCAGGCGCTTCTGGACTGCGTTCAGCGTAGTGCGCAGCAGGTAGGTCTGCCCCGCGCTGTCGATCTCGACATAGTTTCCTGCCGACCGGAGGCAGTCGATAGCATCGGCTTCGATCAGAGCTTCGCTGGCCCCCTTCATGACCAGCAGGGTTCTGAGCACCGGCACTTGCTGTGTCACGGGTCGCACAGGCTCGGTGTTGGGGCGTGCGTTCGCGCGTGAGGTTATAAGAACCCAGCCAAGCGCGGTTACGCCCAGGGCGGCCAGGTTGCGCGGCGCGTGGGCGATGATGCTTGCGAGGGCGTCATGCGTTGCGTTGTAGAGATCGATGCCAACGCGAAAACCGAGTGCGAGGATGAGCGCCACCAGGCTGGCAATCGGGTAGGCGACGGCCTGTCCGGTCTTACGCGCAAAGTGGGCCGCGGCCACCAGGCTGGCTGGGGCCAGCAGCAGCCACACGCCGCATTCCCGCATTGCCCAAAGGGTCGCTCCGGCGAATCCCTCGGCGGACGCGATGACAAATTGCTGGAAGGCTGCGCAGTAGACTGTCTGATAAACCAGATAGGCTATCCAGGCGGCGGTGATCAGGGCGACATGGCGCCACACCTGTGCGGAAGAGAGTGTCAGCATGGCCCAACGCTAGATTAGCGGCGGCGGACAGGCAAGTCACCAATCCGCATTGTGGGATGCGGAATGCGGCTGACGCGCAGTTGCCACACTGACGGCGACAATTTTTCTAGTTGATAATAATTCTCATTGTTATGGGGGCGAGTGGGTGCTAAGGGGCGGACATGGCGTTCAAGCTTTCTCCCAACTTCTGGCGTATTCAGCTTCGGCAATGGCATTGGATCAGTTCGGCCATTTGCCTGGCGGGCTTGCTGCTGTTCGCGGTGACCGGTTACACACTCAACCACGCTGCCGATTTCGAAGCCGAGCCCAAGACGGTCCGCGTCGAGAAGGTCCTGGATAGCGCGACCTTACAGGCCCTTGACCGCGCCAAGGACAAGTCACCGTTGCCAGGTGCGGTTGTCGCGGCGGTGAAGGCCGAGACGGGGGCGGATATCGCCAAACGCCCTGCGGACGTATCCGAGGACGAGATCTTCGTTGACCTGGCCGGACCCGGCGTTGGGTCTTCCGTGACCATCATCCCGGAAACCGGCGAACTGATCTACGAGCGCACGACGCGCGGGACTATTGCCGTCCTTAACGACCTGCACAAGGGCCGGCACACCGGCGTGGTCTGGTCTTGGTTCATCGACATCCTGGCCCTGGCCTGCGTGGTCTTTTCGGTCACGGGCCTCGGCCTTCTCTGGGTCTATTCCAAGAACCGCGCCATCACCTGGCCGCTGGTCGCGGCGGGCCTGGCGCTTCCCGTCATTATCTTCCTCCTGTTCGTGCATATTTAGGACAACAGAACCATGACATCAAAATCCCTGATGTGGGGCGGCAGCGCCCTGATCCTTACCGTAGCGCCGGTTATGGCGCAGGCCGGTCAACTGGCGGTCGACGTCACCATTCCGCAGCAGAAGGTCGCCGAGTATCATAAGCCCTACGTCGCCGGCTGGCTGGAAGACGCCAACGGCAAGGCCGTCAAGACCCTTTTCGTCTGGTACGACGTCAAGAAGCGCGAAAATGGCGGACAGAAGTGGCTGCCGGACGTGCGCACCTGGTGGCGCAAGGCCGGCCGCGAAATGA
>CAMLPZ010000273.1 GCA_946482045.1 uncultured Asticcacaulis sp. | reverse complement strand
GAGGTCTTTAACTAAGCGCCGGATCGTGCTTGTCCTTGCGGCGCCGGCCCAGCAGCATCCGGGCTTCGAGATGAGCGCGCAGGGCACTATAATAGGCGCGCAGAAAGTCTTCATCGCGCGGAATATCGGCCGGGTTCTTCGGCTCCTGCCAACCAATGCGCACCTTGATCTTGTCAGCGACAGCCTTCATCACAGGGGCCTTGCGTTCACGCAGCACCTGCTCAAGTACGCCGAGTTCCATCTCGCCATAGGCCAATTGCGCCGCGGTGAAGCTCAGCCCCAGGCGGCGGTCGCTGTCGAGGTCAGCCAGGTCGTAGCTGAGCTTGGCGCGCGGCATATGGACGACGCGCGTGCCGGCGAAATAGTCACCCAGCCGCGCGTGCTGGCGATTGAACAGCGGCAGCAGCAGCACACCTAGCGCCCATATCAGCGCCAGCCAGCCCAGGGAATTCTGCGCGGCCATCCCGGCAAAGACCAGGGTCAATGGCAGATAGAGCTCGACCTCGCGCATAGCGTTGCGGGTGAAGACCGCCGCCGGCGTAAGCCTGCCACCGTCATGGGCGATGACCCTGAGCTTCATGAGGCGCTTGCCCGGTGTCGCCGCCTTGGGTCCCATTTCGAAGAACATGAAGTAGCCCGAGCGCAGGAAGAACATCAGGGCAATGATGGCGATCTGGAAAATCGCCGACGCCGTCGTATTGCTGCCCATCTGGTCGCCAGGCAGGATGACCCAGGCGATAAAGATCACTATGGGCGCCAGGACCACGATGATGAGGTCGATGATCAGCGCGCCCAGGCGCTCGCCGAAGCTGGCATTGATGAACGGCAGCACGACGCCTTCAGGCGTGACGATTTCCGTCGCCGTGCGGCCGTACTCACCATAGGGCGCGTCGCTCATCAGGTCGCGCCGGGTCTTGTACGCATCAGCCATCGGTCTTCGCCTTCCTGCCCACCATCAGGAAATAAGCAAGCCACAGGACCAGCATGACCGCGCCGACGGCGACACGGATAAAGCTGTCGGTTATGGTCTGGCGGCCAATGCCTTCCAGGCAGCCTGCAACCGTGAGCATCAGAGCGACCCCGATCATAACCGTACCAGTCAGGCGGCCGGCCTGGCTCAAGGACGCCATGCGCGTTGCCTCGCCCGGAAACATCAGCCGCCGCCCGATATGGAAACCGCAAGCCCCCGCAATGATGATGGCGAAGAGCTCGGTCGTACCGTGGATGGTCAACCAGGCGCCGAACTCGAACCCCAGGCCTTTGCGGGCGAACAGCCACAGCATGGCGCCGAGGCTGATGCCGTTCTGAATCAAGAGCATCAGGGTCGGCAGGCCGAATATGGCGCCGAGTGCAAAGCACATGATCGACACCTGGGTATTGTGCGTCATGAGAAAGACGGCAAAAGGCGACAAGGCTGTGTCCTTGGGCCCGCTGCCCAAAGTCTCGCGCAGGGACTGCGCAGAAGCCGACAGGTCCCGGCCATCGGCCTGGGAGGCAGGCACAAAGACGTCGTACCAACTGCTGTCGCCGGCGCACAGCAGCCAGCCGATCAGTATGCCGGCCGTCAGCGCCGCGAAGGCAAGCCACAGTTCCGTCGTCAGCTTGCGCACGCTTTGCGGCCAAGCCTTGCCGAAGAAGTCGGCCAGCACATCCTTAAGGCGCGAGTGCGGACCGTAGATATAGACATAGGCCCTGGCGCTGAGTGATTGCAGGTAGACCACCATGTTGCGGTCGAGCGAGATCGCCATCGCCATGCTGAGCGACGACATGGCCTGACGGTAAAGCACGGGCAGGTTCAGAAGTTCGTCGATCGAGAAGCCACCAAGCCCTTGGCGTTCGGCGCGGTCGAGCGCCGAATTGAGCGCGCGCCAGTCGCCTTCGCGCGCCTCGCGGAATTTCTGGCTCTTGAGCTGGAGCCCAGAATTCGCAGAGGGAGTTTTAGGGGGATTTGGATCAGCCATGGCCTCCCGCTCCTACAACCGATCGGCGCGTTTCAGCGCCAGGTATTTGGTGACGATGGCGGTCGCCAGGCCTTCGGTCGGCGCCTCCAGGACTTCGACGCCCTGGCGCCGCAGCTGGGTCAGGACGCGGTCGCGTTGAAGCGACAAGCGCTTGGCGAACACGGCGCGCGTCACGTCCTCAGGCTGGTCCGGCCGGCGCGCGATCAGGTCGTCGACCACCTCGTCCTTGAAGGCGACGAACATGACGAGGTGCTTTTTCGACAGGCGGTTCAGCGCCTCCAGCATCAGGTCGGCCGAGATCTCGTCGATGAAGTCGGTGAACAGGATGATCAGCGACCGCCGGGCGACCTTCGCATTGAGGTCGGCCAGCGCCAGCGTGTGGTTGGACTCGTCCTCGCTGTCCTCGAGCGCCGACAGCTGGCCCTTCAGGATCTCGAACGCCTTGGTGCCCGAAATCATGGAAGCGGCGTGATAGGGTCGCGATGAAAAGGCGAAGGTGCGGATATTGTCGCCGATCCTGAGCGCGCAATAGCCCAGCAGCAGTCCGGCATAGATGGCGCGGTCGAGTCGCTTCAGGCCATGCAGTGGTTCGCCCATCAGCCGGCCGGTGTCATAGACCAGGACGATGTGATGGTTGCGCTCGGCCTGGTATTCGCGGCTATAGAGCTTCATGTGCCGGGCGGACGAGCGCCAGTCAATGCGGCGATGGTCCTGAGAAGCGTCGTATTCACGCAAGGCATGATATTCGGAACCATTGTGCAACTGGTTCTGGATACGGACACCATAGATGTTGTCCATCGAGAACAGGTCCGACGCGTCCTGCTCGACGCCTTTGAGGTCGGGGGTAACAACGACGTGGCCATCGATCCGGACCGTCTTCTGGACGTCGACCAGGCCAAGATAACCCTGCCAGCGCACCCACGCCCTGTCGATGTCGCCGCGTCCACGCGTTTGCGCGTCGAGATGCAGACGGCCGCTGAAGCCATCCGCCGTCTTGTCGAGCGTCCGATCATACTTGGAACCCGCCAGTATGGTGTTCAGCCCCAGCCGGAGTTCCAACCTGGCGGGTTGCCTGGCCTGCGCGAAACGGACGGAAAACGGCACGGTCACGGCACGGCCGACGCCCACCGTCCGCGGCAGGCGCATGACGATCGCAAGCCCCTGCCCGACAGGCGCGAAGACGGCGTCAAGGACAGCCAGGACGAACATCGCCAGCAGCACGACCGGCACCCACGGCCACGCATGGGGCGCGAAGAGGCCTACCGCGATCGCGGCGGGCAAGCCGAGAGCGAGCAGGACAAGGAATCGCGTCGTAGGTGAAATTGACATGGTGTTATAAGTGCCGAATAATGTACGGAGCCGCGCATGTGCAATGGTCAGGTATTGTACCGTCACCCCCAGTCTTAACCATGTATTTCCCCATTGTTCCCCGCAAGCGTTAAGGGAACCGGGCGACAAGTCAAGCTTGCGTCGTCACTTGTGACCAATTCGGAATTGCCACGTTGTTTGAGATTGCGGCATAAACGAGAGCGTGTATAAAAGTTCCCGTAACACAGGATTTTCAATAAATAGTGGCAGATATGCCTGAAGATATGAGGTAAACGTGCAAATAACAATATTACATGTACGCAAGACTGCCGGAACGGCGTTATTTAAGCTTTTGGAAACTTACTTTAAGCCAAATGAAGTTGCATGGAGTCCGGATGCCGATAGCCGGTATTCACGCCCTGAAGTAAAGCTCGTTGCTTCACATTCACCTATGCGAAATCTGCCGCTGACCGATGGTGTCGAACGTCTTCTAGTCACCTGCATTCGGTCACCGGCTGACAGACTGGTGTCATTGTACCGGTACTTCCGTTCTATGTCATGGTCGATGCTAGCACAAATGCCGAATCCAGCCGCAACGGCCGCGAAAAACACGCCCCTGCTAGAATGGCTCCAGAACGACGAGCTCGCCTATTGGACGGACAATGGCCTGGTATCATTTTTCTGTGATGATCCCGCAGCGCCTATAGATGCGCAACTGGCCAGCGCGAAGAAAAACATCGACCGAATGGATTTTATTTTCGCCAATCAGTCCATGGAGTCGGACGTCACCGATTTTCTGTCATGCGTAGGCATGCCGCTGAAGGCCATTACGTCCGTCAATGTCACCGACGACAATCATGCGACCGAGGCAAGGAATTTCGAGCGGGCCGACCCTGTCGAGCTCAATGAGGATGTCATTGCGGCCCTGGAGAAACGCAATTCGGCGGATTCCGAACTGTATCAGTACGCCTTGGATGCCAAGTCCCGGATCAATGAGAAACTCACGGCGTTTTCGCAAACACGCTCGATCCTTTACAATGTGCGCAAGCTCTATCCCGACATGCTGATTTCGGCGCCGGCGTTCGCGTCGAGCCCCAGCGTTCTCGCCAGCGGATGGGGGGAAGTCGAGGAATGGCACGTATGGTCAGCTGAGCCTTTGGTACGGTTGAGTTTCGAAGTATGCGCCGGAGTGACATCGTGCATTCTGAAGATGCAGCCGGCTGTCAATGACAGCCGGCAGATCATCAGAACACGTTTTACCGTAAACAACGAAATGTCGATGAGGGTCTGGTTTATCGGAGGCAGCGCCAGGATCATCACAGATCCGTCGGATGAGGAAAGTGTCTGCATCGTCAGCGCGGCGGCACCGTCTGAACTGGAAATTCCCCTCACGCAAGACAGTGACCAGGACCGGCGCGTCTCTGTCGTTATCGAGTTCGAAAATTCTGTATCGCCGCAGCAACTGGGCATTTCCAGCGATGCCAGACATCTGAACATTGGCCTGTATTCGATCAGGGCCTCAAGCACGTATCGCGTCCCTGCGATCGGTTGGAAGAGGTTGTCCTAGGGTTTGTGGGGATTCATTTTGAGTTTATGACGGCGACTGCGAGATAGATCATAGCCTTGAAGCTGTTGTCGGTTTTGTCTGCTCTCATGGCGACGCGTTTAAACTCTTTGAGTTTGCAGAAGAAGTTCTCGACCAAGTGTCGCCATTTGTAGATTTCTTTGTCGATGTCCAAAGGGTTTGAACGCCGTGGATGTTGGGAGATGACGATCTTCGCCCCGCGTTCATTGAGATTGTCGACGATAGAATTGCTGTCAAAAGCCTTGTCGGCCAACAAGGCCCCGAAGCTGATGCCTGTCAGAAGCGGTTCAACGCCCACAGTATCGAACCGATGCCCAGGCAACAGTTCAAAGCGCACGAGATTGCCAAGGGCATCCGTCAAGGCGAGGATTTTAGTGGTCATGCCGCCCTTTGAGCGGCCTATGCCTGGCTCTGAGTCCCCCTTTAGCGCCTTGGCCATGACGGTGGACCTTGACTATCGTGGCATCGATCATCGCGTATTCCATATCTGGATCATCCGAGCAGGCATCAAATATCCGTTTAAAAACGTCGGCTTTGCGCCAGTCATTTAAGCGGCGAAACGCTGTGCTCCAGTTCCCGTAATGCGTCGGAAGGTCGCGCCAAGGACTGCCGGTACGGGCAATCCAAAGCACGGCCTCCATAAAGCGCCGGTTATCTCCGCCGCTGCGTCCGGGGTCAGTGCGCTTCCGCAAGCAATGCGGTTCGATCTTCGCCCATTGGGCATCTGTTAGAATATTGCGGTCCATGAACAGTATGAATCACAATTCGATTCATCTGTGAATCCCCACAAACCCTAGGTTCGAGACTCAATCAGCCCACCAAGTAATTGCGATAGCAATAGCGACGGC
>CAMLPZ010000272.1 GCA_946482045.1 uncultured Asticcacaulis sp. | reverse complement strand
GGCGAAAAGATGCTCGACCGCATCGGCTTCCTGCCGGAAGAGCGCGGCCTCTATAAGAAGATGACGGCGATCGATGTCATCGTCTTCCTGGCGGGGCTGAAGGGCGTCAAGGCATCGGTCGCTCGCCGGCGCGGCAAGGACATGCTGACGCAACACGGCCTGGGCGACGCGATCAACAAGAAGATCAGCGCGCTGTCGAAGGGCATGTCGCAGAAGGTGCAACTGATCTCGTGCCTGGTGCACGAACCTGAACTGGTCATCCTCGATGAGCCGTTTTCGGGGCTCGATCCGGTCAACCAGCAGAGCCTGGAAGGCGTCATCCGCGATATCGCCAAACGCGGCGGCACGGTGCTGTTCTCGACCCACGTCATGGCCCACGCCGAACGGCTGTGCCAGGACGTCGTCATGCTGTCCAAGGGGCGTAAGGTGTTCGACGGCACGCTGAAACAGGCGCGTGCGGCGGCGCCCCGGTCGCTGGAGTTGGAAGGCCACCTAAGCGAGGCTGATGTCCGTGCGCTTCCAGGCATCCGCCACGTCGAATCGGCCGGCGCGGGCGAGGAGGGGGCGCATCTCTGGCATTGCGAACTTGAGCCCGGGGCCAGTCCCCACGCGGCGCTGAAGGCCGCTTTCCAGAAGGGGCTCGACATCACCCGTTTCGAAGCCCGCGAACCCAGCCTGCACGACGCATTCATCGTCTTGACCGGAGGCAGCCATGTCTAAGACATTCCTGATCGCCCGGCGCGAATACCTGGCCTTTGTCCGCACGGTCGGCTTCTGGCTGTCACTGGTCACGCTTCCCACCATTATTGCCGCCAGCATCTTCATCCCGATGATGATGCGGCAGTCCGCTCCCGTTCAGGCCGTGGCCGTGCTCGACTTGAGCGGCACCGGTATACAGGATGATCTCGAAGCGATCATCCGCGCCCAGGCGCCCAAAAAGGACAAGGGCATGTTCGACGACAGCGGCCTGCAACTGGTCGCCACGCCGCCCGAACTGGCGGAAGCCCGGACGGTTGCTGAGGCGGAAACCCGGATCGGCGCCGTGCTGGCGGCTGGCCGTATCGATACCGTCGTGATCGCCGGCGACGCGGGGGACAAGCTGTTCTTCCGGCTGTGGTCCGACAGCGGTCACAAGGATAGCGTACAGAACAAGATCCTGTGGGACCTGCACGGCCTGCAATATTATAAGGTCGCGCATCTCAAGGGCGTCGATCCTGCGCTTGCGCACGAAATGCGCGACGCAAGGGCCGATATTGTCAGCCTGACGCCGCGAAGCGCTGCGGAGACCAAGACCGATGACTTCGCCGCCAATGTCCAGGACAACGCGCCCAGGTTCATCGGCATCGCCATCAGCTATATCACCTGGATATCGATCTTCTCGTCGTCGATGATCCTGCTGGGTTCGGTCATCGAAGAGAAGTCGAGCAAGGTGCTCGAGGTGCTGCTGTCGTCGGCGCCGGCCGAATCCATCCTGATCGGCAAGGTCTTGGGCGTGGCCGGCATCACGCTGACCGTTGGGGCGTTGTGGGCCACCGCGATCGGCACGCTCAGCTATTACGGCTTTAATGTCCTGCCGGCCGACAAGGCGCAGGCGGTTTCGCAGGTACTGGCGGGGACCTTCTCTCCCGTCCACATCGCCCTGCTGCTGACCTACTTCTTCGGTGGTTACCTGATGTTCGGCGTCTTTTTCGCGGCCGTCGGCGCCTTCTGCGAGACGCAGAAGGACGCTCAGGCAATTATCGGCCCGGTCACCATCGTGCTGATGATCCCCATGATGACCATGCAGGTCGCCTTCACCTCGCCGGACCTGCCCATGCTGAAATACATGTCGTGGTTTCCGCTGTTCACGCCGTTCCTGATGCCGCTGCGCCTGAGCCAGTCCCTGCCGTGGTGGGAAATCGCCGCGACGCTTGGCGGCATGGCTGTGGTCGGGCTGTTCATGGTCAATATGGGCCGGCGCGCCTTCCGCCACGGCGCGCTGTCGGGCGCCAAGCTGTCGTGGGGCAATCTGCTGGGACTGGGCCGGCGCGAGGTTTAGCACCGGCCCATCCAGTTTTATCCGCCGAACTTCACCCGGATACCACCATTGACGATAAAGCCGTCGGTCGGCGCCCAGGCATCGACCGTCCAGGCGCCCTCCGGTGCGCGGCCGGGCAACAGCATCGGATCGTAGCGGCTCTGGCGGACATCGCCGATGTTCTCGGCATTGATGAAGACGCTGACCTTACCGAACACCTTTTCGGCCAGCACGCCCAGCACGACATACGGCTTGCTGACGGATCGATAAGGATTGTCCTCCAGGTCCTGGCGGCCGGTGTAGTAGAGCTCGACGCCGACCCGGCCGACATCGTGCTGTTCCCACATGCCGACAATGCCGGCCGTATGCTTGGGCGTCAGCGGGACGGCGCGGCGGCCTGCGCCCGTCAGGTCCGGTTCGGTCGCGTCGACATAGACGTAGGAGCCGGTGACCGTGAAGGCCTGGCGGCGCCAGCGCAGCAGCCATTCCGAACCACGAATGCGCGTCTGGCCGTCGATATTGATCAGGCGAACCCGATCCGCTGGAACGGCTTCGACGCGCGTGGTGTTGTCCATATTCGATGCAAACAGGGCGACATTGACCTCGAATGGCCGCCTGGCGTAGCCGACTTCGAACGACGCGTTCTGCGCTGTTTCGGCTTCAAGCTTGCCCAACGGTTCCAGACGCGACAGGCCGTTGGCTTCGGTCTCTTCGACCAGGGGCGTCGGCGCGTAGAAACCGCCGCCGACCGAGCCGCGGAAAGTCCAAGGGCCGGTACGGTAGAGGGCCGACAGGCGGGGACTGAAACGCGTGCCGTATTCGCTGTGGGCATCGATGCGTCCGCTGGCGGCAAGCGTCAGGTTGTCGCGGACGTCGTGCTCGACCTGGGCGAAGATGGCCGGCACAGTGAAGCTGTAGTCGAAGCCAGGGAAGGCGTCCGAGCGGTAGCTGTCGGCCTGGATGGCGACGCCCGCCAGCCAGGATGTCTTGCCGACCGTATCGCCCAGCGCGGTTTCGGCAAAGGCGGTGCGGTGCCTGTCGTCCTCGACCACCGTGCCGAAGACATGGTGGTGCGTCTGGGTCATGGCCGATGCGCGGATATGCAGGGTGCCGAGGCCTTCCAATGGTAGTTCGGCGCTGATGCCGGCGTCGAGGCGGTGGCTGTCCTGGTCCTGCTGGAACGGCTGGCCGTCGGGCGCCGTGCGGCCGGCTACAGTGCCGCCGCCGCGCAGTTCGGTCATGGCGCCCAGCGTGACAAAGGCTGAGCCGCCGTCCGTGCCCGTCCAGAACAGGCGCGGCCGGGCGGTCCAACGCTCATAGCGCGGAATGTCAAGCCAGCCGTCGTCGTCGAGGTCGTGCTGGCTCTGGCGGTGATAGCCGGCGGTCAGGGAGTAGCCCCATTGGTCCGACAGCGGCGCGGCGAGATAGGCTGTGATATCCTGGCCGTCGCGGCTGGTGGCATTCAGCAGGATTTCGCCCGCCGCCACGTCGCCGGGCCGTCGTGCGATCAGGTTGACGACGCCGCCCAGGGCGGACGGGCCGTAGAGGGCCGAGGCCGCGCCCTTGATGACTTCGACCTGGCCAAGGTCGGCCGGTGTGACCTGAAGAACGCCGAGGGACGATGCCTGGCCGCCATAGAGCGGCAGGCCGTCGGCCAGGATCTGCGAATAGCGGCCGCTCATGCCCTGGATGCGGATATTGGCCGCCCCGAGAGCCGGTGAGGTGACCTGCATGCGGACGCCACCGGTCTCGCTCATAATCATGGCGACATTGCCCGGCCGCATCAGCATCTTTTCCTCGATTTCCTCGCGCGTGATGACCTCGACGCGCACGGGTTCGGCCTGGACGCGGCGCTTGGAGCGTGTGGACTGGATGACGATGTCTTCGGTTTCTGTCTCTTCGGCCTGTTCAGCATGATCTTCATGCGTGTCCTGGGCATGGACGGAGATGGCGCAGGCGGACAGCAGGGCGGCCAGCGCTGCCACGGTTTTGATACGGGTTGTCACGATAGACTCCCTCAGAATGGATAAAAAGGGTTGGGTATCCGGTTCTGGGAGGATTAGCGTGGCGGGGGCGCCGTCGGCGTATAGCTGACGCCCGATGCCGACGAAAGACGCAGCTCATAGGTCAGGGCGGCGGCCAGCGGCAGGTGCGCAAAGGCAAATGCCATGGGGGTAATGACTGCTCCGTGCTGGCTGCAGGCCGCATGGGAGGCGGTCCCCTTGTCGGGACAGCATGGTGCGGTCGACAGGGGAAGCGCGTGGAGATGGGCTTCGCTGTTATGGCGCTCCAATGGCTCCGCCGCCACGGGCGTATGCAGGCAAGACAGCATTGCCAGCAGCCCGAGGACGATCGCGAAAGCCTTGATCAGATTGGAGCGCATGCCCGCGGTTTTAGCCCGTGCCGCAGGGGCGGGCAATGTCTATTTGCGCCCGGATAGCCGCCTTGGCGCCACACCTTCCTTCGTCATCACCACCGGCTTGATCGTACCGTCGGCGTTGAAATAGAGGTGTTCGATCGCGACTTCGCGGTGGTTGCCGTTGTCGGTCCCAAGCGGGCGGCGATGGTAGGCGATGTACCAATCATCGGTGCCGGGAATATTGACGACCGAATGGTGGCCGGCGCCCCTGGCGATATGCGTGTCCTGCTCAAGGATCTTGCCGATGCGTTTGAACGGGCCGAACGGCGACGGGCTCATGGCGTAGGCGACGCTGTAATCGGGACCCGTCCAGTCGCCTTCCGACCACATCAGGTAATAGACGCCCTTGCGCTTGACCATGAACGAGCCTTCGACATAGGCGGGGTCGGGCGTGATCTCCTTATAGGTCTCGCCATCGGGAAACGGAACGACGCTTAAGAGGTCGGGCGCCAGGCGCACGACATTGGCGTGCTTCCAACCGCCGTAATACATGTAGATTTCGCCGTCGTCGTCCTTGAAGACCATCTGGTCTATCGGCTGGGCGCCGTTGCGGATCTGCCCGATCAGGGGCCGGCCGAGCGCGTCCCGGAATGGGCCCTGCGGCTTATCGCTGACCGCCACGCCTATGCCGCCCAACTGATTGTTGGTCTTGATGTCGTTGGCGCCGAAGAAGAGGTAGTATTTGCCGTTATGTTCGATGGCCGACGGCGCCCACATGGCATAGGCCGCCCAGCTAACAGCCTTCACATCCAGCACGAAATCATGGCGCTTCCAGTGGACGAGGTCGTCGCTTGAGAATGCGTCGAGGAAGGTCTGGGGCAGGAAGGGTGGATAGATATCCTGGTCGCGTTGCCATTTTTGCCCCGCCGTCAGCGGCTTTGAGGTGCGCGGCGTACCGAAGTGATCGGAATAGGTCGGATAGATCCAGTACCTGCCGCCGAAGATGCGAATTTCCGGGTCAGCATACCAGCCCTTAAGGACGGGATTGGCTGCGTATGCCGATATCGCTGTGAAGGTGAGAAGGAGGATGGCGAGGGCGGATCGAAGCATGTGTCACCTGCGGGAATGCAACATGCTACGGCGCTTTGACTGTGCGCGACAACAAAAAACCTCCCGCCCAACGGGCGAGAGGTCTTTCGTTGAGCAGGTCTGGAGTTATTGGACTTCCGGCTTGTCGGCGGCGTCGGTCGGATTCGCATTCGTGCCGGGCTTGCCTTCTTCGGGGACCGAGTCGACCGTGCTGTTCGGCAGGGTTGGCGTTTCGGTCTGCGACGGCGGCATCGTCGAATCATC
>CAMLPZ010000271.1 GCA_946482045.1 uncultured Asticcacaulis sp. | reverse complement strand
CGTGAATTACCCCACAAAAGCAACTTTTGTGGGGTAAGGCGACCTACGCGCTCGCGTTCAGACCACCAAGCACCTCTTCCAGCTGACCGAACTGCTCGTCGAACCCGCTTGTGGCGCCGGACACCATGGCTTCGTCGAGCGCTTCCTTCGAGGGGTAAAGGTCGCGCCAGACAACCAGGGTCTGGTCGCCCCGCGCCTCAAAGGTCACCGTCGTGACGGCGCCCTCTCCTTCGCCTTCCTCGTTTGTCCAGACGATGCGTTCGTTCGGCACCACGTCGAGATACTTGCCAAAGAAGGCCATCGGCTCGCCCATGGACGGGTGACTGATCACCAGGCGATAGCTGCCGCCGGTGCGCACATCCATTTCGCAGGACAGTATGGTCATGCCGAATGACTTGGGCGTCCACCAGCGCCGAAACAGCTCGGGATCGCTCCACGCCTTGAATACGATATGCGCCGGGCCGTTAATGGTCCGCCTTATGACGAACTCACGATCGGAGGTCCGTTCGGCGGTGGTGCGGCTATCCTTACCGGTCATCTCGTCTTCTCCTTTTGCTTCAACTCTTCGATAATATCTTCCAATGCATCAAAGCGTTCTTCGAACATCTGACGGTACTGCGCGATCCACGCCGCCTCTTCCGCCATCCGGCGCCGGCCCAACCGGCAGGTCCGCACCCGCCCGATCTTTTCCGTCGTGACGAGACCGGCCTTTTCGAGAACGCTGACGTGCTTCTTCATGCCCGTCAGCGTCATGTGAAACCTGTCCGCCAGGTCGGTGATCGAGGCGTCCGAACGGCCGAGTTGTTCCAGCACCGCACGGCGCGTGGAATCCGACAACGCGGCGAAAGAGGCATCAAGCAAGGATGAATACTGAACCATTTGGTTCAGTTTTTAGCCGATAAACTGACCGCACGCAAGACGAGATCCGAAGCGCGCGAGAACGAAGCGCTAAACCCGGGAGCATGTAGCCACGGCGGACACGGCCTTTCGGTTCATGCCCGCTGGCAGATCAAACGCTCTCTATTGGAAAAGGACGTAGTTGAGGTAGAAAGGCGCCATCGCCTCTCCCGCTTTATTCTGGAGAACCAGACTGTCGATCGGCGCCGTGATCTTCATCCAGTCCAGTGGGATATCCGTCCGCCCCCACTTGCCCTTTTGGCACTTCAGGTTGGCCTCCTTCGAAACGACCTTCTCACCCTGCTTGGCCACCAAAGCGAACTCCTGCTTGCCTGCGTCACCACCATGCAGGATGACGGTCAGCGTCTTGTACGCGGATGTATCGACCGGCGTGGCAGTCTGAAACGTGAAGACACTCCAGCCCGGCATTGTAATCTGGACCGGCTTCTGATCCTCCATCGGGACCTGCGGCGTATTCTGGGCCCAGCCACCGATCGACCAGCCCGGTGAGATTCCATCGGCGTAGATAACCAGAGGGCCGGCGGCGCGGGCCATACCCGCCATGACGCTCAGCGACGCCCCCGTGATCCCAGCCAGACACAGCCTGCGATTCAGCATGTTTCCACTCCTGTTTTCCCCTTCGCTCCAGGCGGGCGAAGAATTGTTGTTCTTAAAAAGGAGAGTAATACAAATCCGCCCAAACGGAAGGGTTTTTTTCATATGCAAATATCATATTCATGAACGAATATCCGGATAGAGCGATATGGCGAAAGGTGTAAACAGTTTTCGCCTTAAATATTGCGACAAAACAAAAACTTAGATCGGTATGATATTTCCACCTAAGATCATGCCGATCTTAGCCCGTCAACCTGTGCCCGCTGCCTCCCGTTCCCGAACCAATCGGCACCGCGGACCATTGAGAACGGACAAAAAAAGGGGCTGCATTTTAGATGCGGCCCCTTCAAGTCAAACAATTTCTCGGGAGATACAATGAGAAATCGAAACAACTAAGATAATAATGTTATACATTTTCACAGTCAACAAGATTCATAGTATAATTGTATAAATAACACTTCATACACAAAGATCAAAAACGAAAAATTTTACTTCATTCCAAATAACAAATACTTCTCTGCGTTGATTGACAAGCAATCAACCTGGCAAATTTTCACTTGAATTCATAATGCGCGGCGCAGACGTTATTTTGTGCCTCGTGCGTCGCGCCCTGACCGTCCGCCTATTTCATCGTGGCGCGAATTTCCTCTATCGTTGCCGTAGCCCCGAAGATTTCCGGCTGCGTGGTAAGGTCCGGGAAGCTGGCATTGTCGCCCTTGCCCATCTGAATGATGAGAACGGCCTGCTCGACCCTCCTTGGCTTCCAGCGTTCCAGAACCGCCGGCGGAACGTCGCCGCCGCCATAGCCACCCGTCGTCGGCCCTGATGGAGGAGTGGGATCGCCGCCTCCGGCGCCCGCGCTCTGGTCGGAGCCAGCGCCCGTACCGGCACTCGCAGGATTGCCAATAAATGCGCCCGTGCGCGTCGAAAGATCGTCCTCGCTGCCTATCTCAACGCTCTTGACGGAGGTGCTGAGGACGGCGAACCACTCAAAGCCCGCTTCCGACGTCAACTCGGCCGCGCGCAGAAGGGCATAGTTCGCCACGATGTCACGCTTCATCCGCGCATTGCCGGTGTAGATGACGACATGGCGGTCGTTACCCATGGCGGCGGTCGTATATCCTGTGCCGCCCTTTGGACCCGCCGCCTGATAGGCCGGCGCCTTGGCAGTCGCTACGCCCGGGGCGGCGAATGTCACGCCGGTGGCCAGAACGGCGGCCGCTATGATCAATAGTTTCTTCATGATGCTCGTTTCCTTCCCGCTGTGCCGGCGCGCCTTAGGCGATCTGGCCGGATACTGCCCGGCAGGCGCGGACTGATGCCCGCCCCTGCCAGGTCGTGAACGCAAAACTTTCTTGGAGCGGCGTTTGGAAATCGCACACCGCTCCAAGTCCTAATCGTGTTTAGTGCTGGTAACGCACGCTGAACACGAAGCGGCGATCGTTCAGGAAGCTGAAGCGGTCAACGCGCTGGTTGTTGACGTTGACCATGGCCTCGGCCTTGCTCTTGGTATCGAGCAGGTTGGAGGCATTCAGGCTGATTTGGACCTGACGGTTGATGTTGTACTTGATCGAACCGTCCAGGAAGCCGACATCCGAGAGATAGATCGGATCGCCCGTGATGTAGTCGCGGTAGGTCGCCAGGTGTTCGGAGCGCCAGTTGTAGGCCAGACGCGCTTCAAACTTGTCGTCCTGATAGATGCCGACGACGTTGAAGATGTACTTCGACTGGCCCAGCAGGTCGTTGACGCCGAAGCGGTAGATGGTGCCAAAGTCGTCAGGCGTGCCATCACCATTGGTGTCGATATAGGCCGGCGGCGGGGTCGCGTTGGAGTCGATGAACGTGAAGTTCGTTTGCAGACCCAGGTGCGACATCCAGCCAGGCAGGAAGTCATAGAACTGCTGGTAAGCCAGCTCGATGCCCTGAAGCTTCGCTTCATCCGCGTTGACCTGACCGCCATAGACGACGTTGACGGTCTTGCCATCAAGCGTGACAGAGCCCATGGTTGTGTCGCCACCCTGGATGATGTTCTCCAGATCCTTCTTGAAGACCGCCGTCGACAGCATACCGCCCTGGAAGTACCATTCATACGACAGGTCGTAGTTGTAGGAAACGATGGGCTTCAGGTTCGGATTGCCGCCAGTGATCCGGATCTGGTCCAGCGTGATGTTCTGCGCACCGCGATCGACGCCGAACAAAGGATCCTGCGTACAACCGGGTGTCGGGGTGCAGGACGGGATTGGCGGGTAGTTCGTCCGGGTGGTCACAGCATTGGTTTCCTGCCCCGCGCGCATGTCCTGGACGTTCGGACGGGTCAGGTTCTTGCTGGCGCCGAACCGGATGAGCATGTCTTCGTTCAGGTTCCACTTGATGTTGAACGAAGGAAGCCAATGCGCATCCTCCACGGCAACCGTACGCGCTTCCGACCTGCCAACCTGGCTGCCCGTCGGGCAGGGGCGGGAAATCGCGGTAGCGGTGGTCCACCCGGCGGTGATTTCGGCCGCCGTAAGGGGGTTGGAAATCGACGGACAGAGATAGGCCGTCGTCCCCGGCAAGTAGTCCTGTGGCGCGTCATGCGATTCCGCGTCAGGCGTACGCGGCTGACCCGTCGTGGACGCGACCTGTTGATCGACGTCGAAGGCGCGATAAGCCATGAAGCCGGTCGAACCGAGCTCTGTCTTGGCGTAGCGGACACCGAAATTGCCGTCGACCGACATGCCATTGTCGAATTCCTTGCCGAAATTCATCATGACATACGCGTTTGTCGTTTTTTCCGTGATCTCGGAAATGCGCGCCGGGTCGTAGTTGGGCAAGCCGTCGGCCCCAAGCTGCGACCGCCAACCGACCTTGAAGCTGCCGTCCGGATTGACGAAGGTCGGCTCGTTCTTGATGTAGTTGACCAGTGCGACCGGATCGAGCAGCAGCTCGGACTTGATCGCCAGGAACTGGGTGTGTTCCCCAAGGAGGACACCGCCACGGTAGAAGTCCTTGAAGTCAACCGTTTCGTAGGCCGGGGTCTGTTGCGTTGCAAACAGGCCAAGGCCCGTTCCCATCCAGGCCGGCGCGATACCGGACCAGTTGACGCCCATTTCCTTGTTCACCTGGCTGCGTTCCGCATAGCGGGCGCCGAACTTCACCGACTTGAACCACGAATCGCCTTCGAAGTCGTATTGGGCGTCAGCCTTGTAGGACGTCAGCTCGCCCGTACCATCGCCATGGCCTTCACCGGCATAGAGCCAGAAAGCCGCGTCGGGATCGTTCGTACCCTGCTGAGGACCAGGCGTGTAAGCCCAGACCGTATTACCGTTGCCGTCCGTGGTCGACGTGTTGCCAGCCGCCCAGTTCGGCGCGATGGCAGTGTTCGGATTGGGCGTCAGGGTGACCTGCGGACTGTCCAGGCCCGGTACGATGAAGGCATCGGCCCAGGTCTGGGAACCGCCCCAGATTTCGGTCGAGCTCGCGGTCGCCTTGGTCTTCTGGGCATCGAGTTCGATGTACCAGCGATCGCTCGGGCGCCACTTGAAGTTCAGGCTGAGGTCCTCGGTGACCGAACGTTCCTTCTTGCCAATGCCCAGAACGGCGACGCCAAGGCCTTGGGCCCCGATCCAGCTGTCGAAATCGTTCGTCACCATGCCGGAGGTCATCAGGCCGCCATCGATCGGGAACTGTGTTTCGCAGTAATCGACCGGGCGCGTAGCGCTTTGCGCCGGCACGTTGCATCGGTTGAGGCCGGACAGCGTGGTGTTGTCAAAGGTCGCATTCGTGACCGAATAGCGTTGGTTGTTGCCGCCATCCGGGAAGGACTCGAGCGTATGTTCGACGCTCGAACTGTCGTTGACAACCCGGATGTACTTTCCGGTCAGGCGCATGTCGTCGTTTTTCCACTGCGCCGCAAGGTAGGTGCTGCTGCGGTCACGATCGAAGTCGTTGGTCCGCATCTGGAAGCCTTCAATCGCCCCGACGGTCTTGCCCGGCACGATCGTGGTCGTCGACGAAGGTTCGTTGCTCTCCAGCGGGTTGCCCGTGTTGGGGCCGCGCGGAATCGGGGCGGGCTGCTGCCAGCCATGGGTCGTTGATTTCAGGTTGGACGTGGAATAGCTACCCATCAGGCCGAATTCACCGACGCTCGTCTGCCAACGGTTGCTGATCACGGCGGCATATGACGGCGACCACTTCTTGGCCAGGTCACCATAGTTGAAGTCCGCCGACACCGAGGCGAAATAGCCCTTGCGGTCAAACGG
>CAMLPZ010000270.1 GCA_946482045.1 uncultured Asticcacaulis sp. | reverse complement strand
TGGCGCCTCGCAGACGTGAACCGCTTTTGTCGGCCCGTAACCAGTCGGTGATTGTTGTTATTGGCTCTAGCGTGACATCTGTCACTGGTCCCGACTGAGCTAGCAGCTATCGCTGTCAAACTGGATTACCAAGGATGACAGTTTCATGCGCAAATTTATTCTGGCCGGACTGGCGATAGGTCTGAGCCTTATCGCCTACGCCTTGTTCCGCCCGCTGATCGTCTGGCCGTTCGGCTGGCAGAAACTTCCGGAGATTCAGGCTGCGACGGCAACGCCTCAGGCCAGTCCCGAACTCTCCGGCATCCTGGACCGCCATTATGACACCGGCAGTTACCCAAGCCTGTCCGCAGCCATCAGCATCGACGGTAAGATTGTCTGGACATCGGTGAGGGGCTATGGAGACCTGAATGCGCGCAACCCGGCAACGCGCGACAGCCAATACCGTATCGGTTCCAGCAGCAAGACGATTAATGCGACCCTTGCGGCCTTGTTGGTGGCGCAAGGTCGGCTTGACCTGGATGCGCCGATTACTCGCTATATCGACTATTTTCCAGATAAGGGGCACGCCATAACCACGCGGCAGCTGTTGTCGCACACTGCGGGTATCCGCCATTACGGCACATGTTTCTGCACGCCGATCTGGGATTACGAAAACACACGGCATTTCAACAGTGTCCGTGAGGCCGTCGGTACCTTTTCCGGCTCTCCGCTATTGTTTGAACCCGGCACGGCCTTTGCTTATTCAAGCTACGGCACTGTGCTATCCAGCGGCGTAATGGAAGGCGCTGGTGCCGACAACTATCTCGCCCTGGTGAATCGCTACGTCACCACGCCGCTCGGCCTGACGGGGCTCAGTCCCGACGACCGGGTCATCTCTAATGATCGGCGCGCGCGCTTCTACGAAGTCAGCGATGGCACCTACCGTGATGCCTTGCCGACGGACGACAGCATCAAGTGGGCCGGCGGCGGTTTCGTCGCCACGCCGACAGATATGGTGAGGCTGGGCAGTGCATGGCTACGTGAGGATTTCCTGCCGGCAGGCGTGCGAACCACCTTCTGGACGCCGCAGCGCCTGAAGGACGGCAAGGTCAATCCTCAGAACTATGCGCTTGGCTGGCGCGTCGGCGAGATCACGCAAGGTGGCAAGGTCATCCGCGTCATCCACCACAACGGCACCGCCAAGGGATCGTCGTCCAGCTTCATGCTTTTCCCGGACTATGGTATGGCCGTTAGCGTAATGACGAACAGGGGCACCCAGGGCGGCGATCCATTCCATAGGTTCGCCGAGGAACTGGGGCTGGCGATGCTGAAGACCGATGCCGGATACTAAAGCGAGACGACGCGTGCTGGGCCTAGCGCTGGATGGGCCGACCCTGTGGTTGGCCTATTTGCTGCTCTATGTCTGGCCGTGGGTTATCGAAGCGCCGCGCCGCGAGGAATGGATCGCCTCGCTTGCCGCCGCGCCGGTATTCCTCATCGCCTATTATGGATCCTTCTACCTGCGTGGACGCGCGGCTTGGCCCGGCATAGCGATAATCGCTTTCCTGTCACTCGGCCTCGGGCGCCTGACAGCGGGCGCCAGCATCGTTATGCTGTATGCCGTCATGGTGGCGACGCAGAGCCAGCGTGGGCAGACCCGGCTGATATGGCTGGGCGGACTTGTCGCTGCGGTGCTGCTGGCAACGGTTGTCGGCTGGGTATCGTGGATCTATGCAGTGGGCGCCATCTTTTTCGGGGCTCTGGTCGCGGCGGGAACGGCGGCGGCCAGTCTGCTCGAGGACCAGACCGAAGCACTGATCCGGGCGCAGGGACAGGCCGAAGCGCTGGCGGTTATGGGCGAACGCGAGCGCATCTCACGCGACCTGCACGATATTGTCGGCCACAGCTTCTCGACAATTGTCCTTAAGTCCGACCTGGCATCGCGGATCATAGACGCCGAGCCCGAACGCGCCAGGGCCGAAATCGACGACATCAATGCGGTCGGACGTGAAGCGCTTCAAGAGATCCGGCTGGCTATCCAGGGGCTGAACCAGCCGACCCTGATGGGGGCGACGGGACACGTGCGAGCTTTGCTGGAAGCGGCCGATATAGAACTGTCCTTCGCTAATACCGCCGGACCTCTGCCGGCCCAGGTCGAGCACGCGGTAGCCATGGTCTTGCGCGAAGCCGCCACCAATGTTGTGCGCCACGCTGGCGCCACGGCCTGTGCGGTCGATATCAGTATGGCGGCGGGATGGCTCCATCTCGATATCCGCGACGATGGCCGCGGCGGCGCGATCGTGTCCGGCAACGGGTTGAAAGGCATTGAGCGGCGCGTCGCCGACCTGGGTGGACAGTTCGAAATTGAATCTGCCGAGCCGTCCGGCACCGCCATAAGAGCCAGCTTTCCCCTAAGCGGCACGGTACGATGACGATCCGCATTCTTTTGGTCGAGGATCAGGCGCTGGTGCTGGGCGCGATCGCCAGCCTGCTGGAGTTGGAAAGCGACTTTATCGTGGTGGGCACAGCGCCCGACGGGCGCGCGGCGCTGGACATGATCGACCAGCACAGACCGGACATGGTCGTCAGTGATATAGAAATGGCCGGCATGGCCGGTATCGACCTGGCCGAACATCTCCGGGCCCGCGCGCCAAACATCGCCATCGTCATGGTCACTACTTTTGCACGGCCTGGTTATCTGCAACGCGCCCTGGCTGCCGGTGCGCGGGGTTATATCCTCAAGGACACGCCCTCGCGTGAACTGGCGCGAATCATCCGGCGCGTCATGGCCGGTGAGCGTATCATCGATCCGCGGCTTCGTGACTTGGCCGGGGCCGGCGCCGAGGATCCGCTAAACGATCGTGACCGTGAACTGCTGCGGCTGGCCGAGCAGGGGCATAGCAGCAAAAAAATTGCCAACCTGCTGGGGAAGGCGCCCGGCACGGTGCGCAATCATTTTTCTGAAGTCCTGCAAAAGCTCGACGCTGAAAACCGCGTAGACGCCTGCCGTGTAGCGCGGCAGATGGGGTGGTTGTAGCTGACTTCAGATTTGGCCGGAGTGCGATGGTGGAACGTCGACAATGGAGAAATCTTTTCCGCTTCCGGGAACGAGTTTTGTAATCCACATAACATTGGCGCCGTGTGCGCTTCTGGCGCGGGCAGGACCAGATAGGATTCAAAACGCCAGTCCGCCACCCTCGGTTTCTCGTGAGGACAGGATCGGAGTACTCAACACGACAGATCTTTAAAACTCGCCAAGTATACCGAATGGCTTTCAAACGCATACTTCTGCCGGCGAACATCGACGTTCTTTTCGTCTTCGATTGGCTAGGGGACAAAGCGGCCATATTTGCAAACGAGCTGCGTCCCAAACCGTTGTGGCCGACCGTGCTTTACGGCCAACCGATCAAACAGAAGCCCGTACTGTTGGCCATCAAATGCGCACGCAGTCACCAATGGCTCCAGTCCATCGAGCGTTTGTTGTTGCAAGTCCAGGTCTCCGGAATGCTGGACGACGAGCCACACACCTGAATCGAATGCCGCGTCGCGTGGCCACTTTAGGAATAAAACGGCTTCAATGTAATTGATGCGGTTCTATTTCCGCACGTGGCGCAAACTTCAATAGGCGCGTTGCGACCTTTGCCAGTCTGCGCGATACTGATCACGCCGTTGCTGCAACCAGTTGTCAGATGACTTGTTGATGTCGTCGACCACAGCATTGCCTGCATTACGGATTGCCGACTCCCACTGACCTGGGACATAACTAGCGCCTGGGTCCTTATTGGCATTCTGCATGCGCTGGATGCGAGCGTTCTCCTCCGCCTGAGCGATCATCTTTGCCTGCGCCATCGATCGCTTCCACTCGCTGTCCGAAGCGGCTTGTATTGTGGTTTCCGGTATTCCCTTGGCCCGCGCCAGTTCAGCCAGCCCGTCGAAATGGCCGGGGCCACACGCCGCCAGATACTCCTCGACTTCCTCGCGCGAATTTCCACTGTCGACGCGATAATCACACAGCCGTCCGGCGGCGCGTGCCGTTTCCCAATGGCGTTTATGTGCCTCCGCGCGCTGTTGCTCATCCTTTGCGACAGCCGCAGCGTGCGCTTGTGCGGATTGGGCGGCCTCTGCGTCCAGTATGGCCATGGCACCATTGCGATTTCGGTCGTAGTCGACATCTGGCTCGCCAACCACAGTATCGCTGTCGGCCCGGAAGGTGACCCATTTGCCACCAGTCTGTTGGGCCGTCACGATCCCGCCATAGTATCTTGTCCGAGCCATGGTCGCGTAACGTGTCCCTGTTTCAGCCGCGATCAAGGCTTCTGAGGGCGTTCCGGAATAGAGGGTGAACTCAAATCCTTCCTTTGTCAGAAAAACCACAGCCCATGTCGCCGCCACGTTTCGCGGAGCGTCGGTGTAGGACGAGGTATTGTCGCGAGGAAAGGCGGGGAACATGCCTACGGCTCCCTTGGGCATCCTGGCTGGCTGGCCATCTCGGCCCACGGGGATTAGAAGCGGACCGAAGAATGGGTTTCCCGCATACCAGTCGAGCGATGGCCCTTCGATAAAGAGATCGAGCGAGGCTGCGTTGCAGCCATCGATAGACGTCGTGCGGACGTCAGCTTTTGGCGTCAACCAGAGTTGTGAGTTGGACAACACTGGGGCAGCCGCGCGCCCGTTGAGATCCAGGATTCCTGTCCGCAATGCACCACCCGCATCCAGCCAGCGGACCACAAGCACATCGCCAACACGCCGGACGGCCGGCTTGATCTTGTCTCCGCCAACCGCCTCTAAGCGGCGCGCATTTCCTTCCGGCGTAAACAGCGTGACATCGGTTTTGCCACCTCCGCCGCGTATCCAGGTCTCACCCATGACGGCGGCGACAGTGCGCGGCGAGGCTGCCGTACTGTTAGTTGGACAACCGGCATTGGGCACGAGCATTCTTGCTTCCTGGAGTTCGAAGCCTTCCCGTCCTTCCCCCTTGCCTGCAATGTAGGTGCGATACTTTAGACCTCCGACAGAACTGTCCTTGGCATGGCTGATGACCACTGCGCCGGTTGTTGAGAACGGCAGAACCTTTTTATACGCAATCGGGACAACTAGCTTGCCACGTGAATCCTTAAGGCCCTGAAATGCGTGCCAATCCTGATTGCGCGTTTTTGAATCGGTGCACGTATAGTTTTGCGACACCACTCGAACGACGTCCGCGCCACCGCCGACAACGGGAACCATATATTCGGCATCGACGCGCTCAAACTCAGGACTTTTTTTGCAGCTTTTCAGGTGCGACGGAAAGCTCTGCGCCTCAGCTTTAGTCCCTGCGGAACCCAGTCCTGCGACAAGGATCGCACCAAAAGAAAAAAGAATTGTCCGCAAAATCATTCCCCTTGAATAACCGTGCTATTCGACGGGAGTTCTCTGGGTCTGTCAACCCTTGGACAGGGGTAAGGTACTGCTCGTTCGACGGGGAACATGGGATATACCGGACTAGCCAAGCACATCATCGACTGCTCGTTTGGCGAGAACTAACTCGCCTTGCAGGGGCCTGATCGTCGCGCTGGCATCGCTCACGTTGATGTCCGCTTCGGGCAAATAATTGCAAACAGCCACCGGACAGGTTCTATTTCCGCAAGTGGCGCACTTCTCCATGCGAAGGCGATAGTTGCTATATGTTACCTGTCAGCAGCTAGCCAGGAAGGGGTAGGGATGTTAACCTTGCCGGGCTGTTGGCGAGGCGACAATGTCCAGAAGCGTTTTGATCCGCGACCGTATTACTGCTCACCTTAAACAGGTGCTTCAGTTACCTGCAGACACCTGGCAACTGGTTATCAATC
>CAMLPZ010000269.1 GCA_946482045.1 uncultured Asticcacaulis sp. | reverse complement strand
CGGTCGAGGTCGAGGCGTTCTGCTCGTGGTCGGCATGCAGGATGAAGATGCGGTCCATCGCCTTCACCAGGACCGGATCGACGACATACTCTTCGGCCGGTACGGCAAAGCACATGCGCAGGAAGTTGGCCGAATAGCTCAAATCGTTCTTGGGATAGACGAAGGGCTGGCCGACGCTGTACTTGAAGGCGCGGGCAGCGATCGTCGGCATCTTGGCGATCAGGCGGTGCGCCGAAATCTCGCGCTGCTTCAGATCGTGGATGTCGAGGCTGTCGTGGTAGAAGGCCGACAGGGCGCCGACGGCGCCAGTCATGATGGCCATCGGGTGGGCGTCGCGGCGGAAGCCGGAGAAGAAGCGGTCGAACTGCTCATGCAGCATGGTGTGGCGCGTGATGTTGCGCTCGAACACCTCGAATTCCGCGGCGTTCGGCAGTTCACCGTGCAGCAGCAGGTAGCAGGTTTCCAGGAAGCTCGACTTTTCGGCCAGTTGGCCGATCGGATAGCCACGGTGCAGCAGCACGCCCGCGTCGCCGTCGATAAACGTGATCTTGCTTTCGCAGCTGGCAGTCGAGGTAAAGCCCGGATCATAGGTGAACGCGTCGGTTTCCGCATACAGCTTGCGGATATCGATGACGTCGGGTCCCAAGGTGCCCTTCTGGACCGGCAGGGAAACGGCCTTGCCGCCGACGTTGAGGTTGGCAGATGTATTCTGGGTCATGTTACGCTCACCCCTTGATGTTTGTGTGCGACGCAACCGAAATCGCGTTGCGACTGCTATATAAAGTCGCGGATCAAATGAAAAGGGCCGCGTTCAAACGATTGAGGGTTTCGGCCCGTCCAAGGCTCGTCAAAACCTTCGAAATGTCCGGCGCGGGCATGCCGGGCGAGAGAACGCCTCTTAAGGCAGGACCTATCTTTCCAAAGCCAATGCCTTCATTTTCAACGAATTTTTTTAAACCGGCATCGGTTGATTCCGCGCTCCAGTCCGACCAGGCGCTCACAGTGTCGTGAAACCGCAACAGTCGCTGGCGCGTTTCGTCGGTAAGCAGCCCCTTCGTCTTCTCGTCGAGCTCGTGTGGGCCTTTGGCAAGCGCGAACTGGACGGCCTCGGCCAGTTGGATCAGCGTCTGGGCGCGTTCCTTGACCAGCGGGATGGTGCGGGTGAGGATTTCGCGCGTTTCCGGTGTGTCCGCATCGACCTGGCCCTGGTGGCGCAGGGTCTTGACCGTCAGGTCGACCAGGCGATTTTCGTCGCAGGCGCGAATCCAGTGCGCGTTGACAGAGCCCAGCTTGGCGAAGTCGAGCCGCGACGGCGCGCGGTTAATGTCCTTGATGTCAAACCATTCTATGGCCTGCGCATCATCGAAAATCTCGTCGTCGCCGTGCGACCAGCCAAGGCGCGCCAGGTAGTTGCGCATGGCTTCGGGCAGATATCCCAGATCCTGGTAATCGCCGACGGCTTGGGCGCCATGACGCTTCGACAGCTTGGCGCCGTCAGAGCCGTGAATCAGCGGGATATGAGCGAACGTCGGCACATCCCAGCCCAACGCCATATAGATCAGGCTTTGGCGGGCAGCATTGTTGAGGTGGTCGTCACCGCGGATGACATGGGTGATTCCCATGTCGTGATCATCGACGACCACGGCCAGGTTATAGGTGGGCGTGCCATCCGAGCGCAGCAGCACGAGGTCGTCCATGTCCTTGGTGTTGAAATGGACGTCGCCCTGGACGGCGTCGCGCACGATCAGGGGCTCATCGAGTGGGCCCTTGAAGCGGATGACGTGCGGTTCTTCGAGTTGGGCTGCCGTTGGCGTCTTGTCGCGCCAAATCGAACGCAGGGCGTGGCCGGCTTCGCGGGCCTCTTCGCGCGCGATGTCGATCTCTTCGGCGGTCATGAAGCAATGATAAGCGCGGCCATTGGCCAGCAGCGCGTCGACGGCCTTCTTGTGGTGCTTTTCGCGGGCAGCTTGAAAGACGACCGTATCGTCGGGCTTCAGGCCCAGCCAGTCGAGACCTTCGAAAATGGCGTCGACGGCTTCACGTGTTGAGCGTTCGCGGTCGGTATCCTCGACGCGGATCAGAAACTTGCCGCCGGTGTGGCGGGCATAAAGCCAGTTGAACAATGCCGTGCGGGCGCCGCCGATGTGCAGGTAGCCGGTCGGCGAGGGGGCAAAGCGGGTGACAACTTGCGAAGATGCGTCAGGCATGGTCAGGTCTACTTAGGGGACAGAAGCGATTTGGCGCTCCTTATAACGGTCTTTGCCGTAACCCAAAGCATTTTTGACAGGACGGGACTTGGCGGTTTTGGGGGGAGACTGGGCGGCACAGATAACGGATACGGCCGCATGGCGTTCGCGTCTGGCGAAGGTTGTCGCGCGTCAGCACGGACGGCTGTTCCTGTGGCTACCGGTGGCGTTCGGGTTTGGAGCGGCTGGATATCTAAGCCTGCCGCAAGAGCTGCATCTTTGGGGGGGCGTCGCGTCGGCCATGGTGTCGGCGATTGCCTGGTGGATTGGCCGTCATCGCTTTCCGCATGCCTTGAGCGGCCTTTTGTTGGCTATGGCCCTGGTCTTTGCCGGTGCACTGGTTTGCAAGCTAAGGACAGAGCATGTGGCGGCGCCAGTCCTGCCTACTGATCGCAGCGAATATAATCTAACGGCGGTGGTCGTCGACGTAGTGTCGAGCTCTAACGAAGCGCCCCGCCTGATGCTGGCGCCGGTAGACTTGCACGGTTTGACACCAGAACAGACGCCCCTACGACTGCGGGTGACGCTCAGGCCCGGCATGATCGAGGCCTATGACATCAAGCCCGGCGATACGATTTCGGCTTTCGCCATCCTCAATCCGCCGCCGTCGCCCCTGATCCCGGGCGGCTATGATTTTGCCCGTACGGCCTATTTTCAGGGCATAGGTGGCGTCGGCTTTATTCCAGGCGAACCGCGCAATTTGCCGGATCATGACTATGGCTGGCGGCTAGAGGCAGCCGTCGGGTTGAACCGCCTGCGCTGGGCTCTGACGCGAAGCATTGTTGAGGACATCAAGCCGGCCTATCGAGACGGTCCGGAGCTTGGCGGTTTCGCGGCGGCGCTGGTCACCGGGCATCAGGCCTTCGTCCCGCAAAGCCTGATCGATGAAATGCGCGATTCCGGACTGGCGCACATCCTGTCGATTTCGGGCGTGCATATGGCGGTGGTCGGCGGCTTCGTCTTCTTTGCCTTGCGCTGGTGCATGGCAGCCTGGCCCTGGCTTGCCCTGCGCGCGCCGATCAAGAAGGTCGCGGCCGGCATCAGCATCGTCGCGGTGGCGCTCTATCTCGTAATCTCTGGCACGCCTGCGCCAGCCGTTCGGGCTGCCGTTGTGGCGTGGGTTGCCTTTATCGCCATATTGTTAGATCGCCGGGCATTGAGTTTAAGGGCTCTGGCAATCGCGGCCTTTATCGTCATCCTGCTAACGCCCGAAGCGGTTATCCAGCCGGGCTTTCAGATGTCGTTCTGCGCGACGGCCGCGCTTCTGGCGCTTAGCGAAGCGCATCAGGCGCCCATACGTGAAATAAGCGTGCCGTGGTGGGTGAGGGCGTTCCAGAAGGCCGCGCACGGTTTGTGGCTGTCTATCCTGCTGTCGCTGGTGGCGACCCTGGCGACTACACCGTTTTCCATCGCCTATTTTAACCGCTTTTCGGTCTATGGCCTTCTGTCCAACCTGTTCGAGGCACCGATCACGACCTTCATCGTCATGCCGGGCCTAGCAATCGGGGCGACCTTCAGCGAGACGCCACTGGGGCCGTTGGCATTGCGAATTGCCGCTGGCGGCCTGTGGCTGATCGCCCGTATCGCCGAATGGACGGCGGGATTGAAAGGCGCGGTCATTACCTGGCCCGGCGCGCCGGACTTCGTGCTGGTCCTGTCGTTTCTGGGGCTTGTCTGGGTGTGCCTGATACGCGGCTGGGCGCGCTGGCTCGGCTTTGTGGCGGGTCTGTCCATTCTTTATTGGCCTAGACTGCCCGCGCCCGACATCTGGATTGATCCGCAGGGCGGAAACGCCGCTGTCCGGAATGGCAAGGACGCCTATCTGCTACGACCAAAGGTTCGCCGCGCGGGTTATGAGTACTGGTCGCGGCGTTATGGCTTCAATATGCTGGCGGAGGACGGACGCGACAGGGATTACGAATGCGCGGGTTACGCCTGCACACCCTGGCCGGATGCACGTCTGCGCGTGGGGTTCTGGTTCAGCAATAAACCGCCCAATCAGTTGACGCTGACAACGCTTTGTTTGAACAGCGACCTTGTGATCCTGCGCAGCCCGGTTGGCGACTGGCCGGCGGATTGTTCAGGAGTAAACCGCATCAGTGCGGGCGATTTCCGCCGTCTCGGCGCCATCGAGCTGACGCGGCGAAGTGGCGAATGGCATCTGAAAGCCGCGCAGCCTCTACGCGGACTGCGTCCGTGGACGCGGCCTTCAGACGCGGAAGATCATGTTTTTTGACGCGATATCATGCCAAAAACCGCTAAACACTTTTTGGCATATCGCTAATGGTAGCGGCGCATCAGGCCGACCAGCTTGCCTTGCACAGCCACTTCGTCAGCGTTGTAAATGCGAGTCTTATAGGCGGGATTGGCGGCTTCCAGGGCGATCGAAGCGCCCTTCTTGCGCAGACGCTTCAGCGTCGCCGTATCGCCTTCGACCAAGGCGACAACAATTTCGCCCGACTGAGCGGTGTCTGTCTTCTTGATGACGACGTAGTCGCCGTCGAGAATGCCGGCGTTGATCATCGAATCGCCTTCGATTTCAAGCATATAGTGCTCGCCGGCGCCCAGCATGATTTCAGGGACGCGCAGGCGGTCGCGTTCCTGGCCCATGGCCTCGATCGGCACACCGGCGGCGATCTTGCCGAGTAGTGGCAGTTCGCGGGTATCGTCATTGACCGGGCGGAGCGCATCGGGGGGACGCTTGCTTTCGACGACTTGAGGCACAAAGGTCTGGCGGCCGCGCGGCGGCGCCGAGGTCGTCGCCTGGTCGGGCAGCTTGATGACTTCGAGGGCGCGGGCACGGTGTGCCAGGCGGCGAATAAAGCCGCGTTCCTCAAGTGCGGTGATCAGCCGGTGAATCCCGGACTTGGACGCCAGGTCCAGCGCTTCTTTCATTTCATCGAACGAAGGCGACACGCCGCCCTCCTTGATGCGCTCATGGATGAACATGAGGAGTTCGCGTTGTTTGGTCGTCAGCATGGTTCGAGCACCTGTCGGGTAGGACTTGTTCGCTGCATGACACCATGCGGCGGTGAACAAGTCATGAACTTGTGCTTCGTGTTCTGTGTGTGTTCTCGTGAATTGTCAAGAGGCGAAGTTATTTAGCCCTCGACGCCCAGGAGAGTTTTGGTTGCCAAAGTCACATCCGCCTGACGCATCAGGCTTTCACCGACCAGCATAGCCGTGGCGCCGGTAGCTTCGAGGCGGACGACGTCATCCACGGTAAAAATGCCGCTTTCGGCAACCAGTACGTGGTCCGGCCCAGTCATCTGCGACAACTCTTCGGTCGTCGTCAGGCTGACGCTAAAATCTCTTAAGTTCCGGTTATTTATGCCGATCAATTTGGAGGATAGCTTAAGCGCGCGCTCCATTTCGGCGGCATCGTGGACCTCGACGAGGGCGTCCATGCCATAGTGATGCGCGGCGCAGATCAGGTCGGCCGCCAGCGAATCATCGATCATGGCCATGATGACGAGGATCGCGTCGGCGCCGAGGGCGCGCGATTCGGTCACCTGCCAGGTGTCGACCAGGAATTCCTTGCGGATGCAGGGCAGGGAGACGGCGGCGCGTGCCATCTGGAAATGGCTTTCGTGGCCCATGAAGCTGGGGTT
>CAMLPZ010000268.1 GCA_946482045.1 uncultured Asticcacaulis sp. | reverse complement strand
CCGACGCGGCCCTGCCGAATATGGCCTTCGACATTGAAGCGCCACAGGGTGTCGATCACCCATTGCTCAAGCGCCTCGACGAAGAGGCGCACATCCTTCTTGCGGTGATTGAGGTCGAGCATGACGTAGACGACGCGCTGACCGGGGCCGTGGTAGGTATATTGCCCGCCGCGCGCCGTGGTGAACACCGGAAAACGGTCCGGCGCGATCAGGTCTATCGCCTTGGCTGACACGCCGGCCGTATAGAGCGGGGGATGTTCGACCAGCCAGACGCATTCGCGTGCCTCTCCTGCCGCTATCGCAGAGGCGCGTGCCTCCATGAAGGCTACGGCGTCGGGGTAGGAAACCAGGCCATCCGCGACGATCCATTCGGGGACGGGGCCATCATCGGCTTTGAAAAAAGGTTGGGGAATTAACGCGTCGTCAAGCATGATTTGTCATTTATCAAATTGGCTCCGGACGCAAGCATCCGTTGCCGCCATCGCAATATGGGGTGGCAATCGCTTCGAATTCAAGCAAGGTATCCTGTGTCGATTTCCCAGGTTGGCGCCGTTCCCGTCGAAATCTCCGTCCTGCTCGGCCGCTCGGTCCTGCCGATGCAGCAACTGCTGCGCATGGGCCGCGGCGCGGTGATTCCGCTCGACGCCCGCGAACATGACGAAGTGTGGATACTGGCGAACAACCACCCCGTCGCGCGCGGCGAAATCCAGATTTTCGAAGAAAAGATTTCGATCGTCGTGACGCGCCCGGCCGATGTCTACGATTATATGGCGCTCGGGTCTTAAAAAGAGTGGCCGGCGTGACGGAATATTCACAGGCACGCCGATATTTTCCGACAAAGCCCTTCACAAACGCTTTCAGTGTTGCTATGCCCGCGCCTCTCCGGATGACGTGCGGTCGTGGCGGAATTGGTAGACGCGCAGCGTTGAGGTCGCTGTGCCGCAAGGCGTGGAAGTTCGAGTCTTCTCGACCGCACCATCCGGATGAAGTTTTGAGCGTGGCGCCGGGAACTGGGCGCCGAAAGGGGAGGCCTGAGCCATGAGCCAGAAGTCCGACGCCGCTCAAAAGAAAACCGACTCCGACATCGACACCAGGAATGGCCGCGACGACGACACCGGCGGCGAGCTGATGACGCCCGAGCAGATTGAGGATTTCGCGCTCAAGGACGACTACGCGCTCAATCCGCAATATATTACCCTGGTCATCGACGCCGCCGACCGTGGCGACGGCATGCGCCTGCGCGAGCTGCTCGACGCCCTGCACCCGGCGGACGTCGCCGACCTGCTGGGCTTCCTGTCCGAGGACTATCGTGAGCAAGTGATTCCGTGGATTCCGGCCGACGCCATCGCCGAAATCCTGCCGGAACTGGATGACGATATCCGCGAGGAGGTCATCGAGACCCTGCATACGGCCGATATCGCTGAGGTTCTGCAGGAACTCGATTCGGACGACGCCACCGCCGTCTTCGAGGACCTGGAGGAGGACCAGCAGAAGGCCGTCCTGGCCGCCATGCCCGAATCCGAGCGCGAGGCCTTCGTCACCTCGATGACGTTCGAGGAGGAGACGGCCGGCCGCCTGATGCAGCGCGAAGTCATGGCCGCGCCCAGCTTCTGGAACGTCGGCCAGACGATCGACCATATGCGCGAGAACGGCGACGACCTGCCGGAACTTTTCTTTGATATCTATGTGCTCGACCCCAGCCATAAGCCGGTCGGCGCCTTGCCGGTGTCGCTGCTGATGCGGTCGAGGCGGGAACTGGCGCTCACCAGCCTTATGGAGCCGACGACCGAAATCACGGTCGACCAGGACCAGGAAGAGGTGGCCTATATCTTCGAGAAGTACCACCTGATCTCGGCGCCGGTCGTGGATGCCTCGGGCCGCCTGGTTGGCCAGATCACCGTCGATGACATCGTCAACATCATCCAGGAGGAAAGCCAGGAGGACATGCTGGCCCTGGCCGGTGTTTCCGAAACCGGCCGCCGCCAGGGTGTGTTCGACACCGTAAAGTCGCGCCTGCCGTGGTTGAGTATCAATCTGCTGACGGCCTTCATTTCCTCGTCGCTGATTCTGATGTTCCAGGACGAGATCCAGAAGCTGGTGGCGCTGGCCGTGTTAATGCCCGTGGTGGCGTCGATCGGCGGCAATTCTGGCACCCAGTCGCTGACCGTCGCGGTGCGGGCCCTGGCCGCGCGTGAGCTAACAGCTGCCAATGCCCTGCGCACCCTGTGGCGCGAGGTGCGGGTAGGCCTGGTGAATGGCGCCGCCATCGCTGTGGCCCTGGGCGTCGCCGCGGGTCTGTGGCAGGGAGTCCTGTTCGGGATAGTCATTGGTTCGGCGGTGATGATTAACCTGACGGCGGCGGCCCTCGCCGGAACGCTGGTCCCGCTGGGACTGTCGAAGATCGGGCGCGATCCGGCGGTGGCTTCGCCGATCTTCGTGACGATGGTTACCGACTGCGTGGGATTCTTCAGCTTCCTTGGCCTCGCAGCGATGATTCTCTTGCCCAGGCTCGCCTGATAGTTATCTGTTACAATCCTCTTGTAAGTCGCGCGCGGTATGTGGTTTGCTAGTTAACGATTGTCACGCTATTTGGCGTTTTGTTTTGGGGCATAAGGGGCAGTCATAAGCTCCGTATGGACCATTTTGGGTCAGGATTAGGGATGAGAGCGCGTTTGAAGGTTTCCCGCGCCGGGGTCGAGCTGATCAAGAGTTTCGAGGGCCTGCGATCCGTCGCTGCGCGTCTGCCCGATGGCCGGTGGACGTTGGGTTATGGTCACACCTTCTCCGCCCGCGAAGGCGCCACCTGCACGCAGGAAGACGCTGACGCCCTGCTGCGTTTTGATCTGCTGCCGATCGTCGACGCTATCAACAACCTGGTCCTGGTGCCGATCAACCAGAACCAGTTCGATGCCCTGGTATCGTTCTGTTTCAATATCGGCGTCGACAATTTCGGCCAGTCGACCGTGCTGAAGCGCATCAACGAAGGCCGCATGACCGAGGCGGCCCTGGCCATGGACGCCTGGCGCTCGGCTGAGTTCAACGGCCAGACCTATGTGCTGGCACCGCTCATCCGCCGCCGCGCCGCCGAAAAGAACCTGTTCCTGACGCCGGACGATGTTGCCGGCAACGCGCCGTCCCTGCTGGTCCGCCCAATGGAGGACACGGCTGACGTGCAAGGCCCAATCCCGGCCGAACTCAATGCGCCCGACCGCAACGGCATGTTGTCGGCGCATCCGGTCGGTGAAGCACCGTCTTCGGTTGTCCCTCTGGCCGCGACGCCGGCGGCCTTTGACATTTCCGCGTCGCCGCCCCCGGCCGCCCAACCCGTGGCGCAACCTGTGGAACGCCAGGTCATCGATCTGGCTGCCTTTGCACCGCGTCCGATCGAAAACGCTCCGGTCGAGCCCGCGCCATCGGCGCCTGCCGCGCCCCTGCCGCCCCCCTACAGGGCGTCGCCTTACGCCAGCAGCCCGACGCCCTACACCTACGACACCACGCCGGCGATGAGCCCCGAGATCCAGGCCGCTATCGCTCGTGCCCAAGAAGACCAAAAACTTCTGGAGCAGCGCCAGCAGGAACTGCGGATGGAGGAGTTGCGCCGCCAGGAGCAGCAACTGGTTGAGCAGCGCATGCGCGAGGAGGCCCAGCGCCAGGCCGAAATGCTGGCCGCGGCGCGATTGGCCGAAGAGGCGCGTCAGCGCGAGGAAGCCCGTGTCCGCGAAGAGGCTCGCCTGCAGGAATTCCAGCGGCTGGAGGCCCAGCGCCTGGAACTGGAACGCCAGGAACGCGAACGTATCCAGCGCGACGAAATGGTCCGCGCGGAACTGGCCCGCCTTGAGCACGCTCGTCAGGAGCAGGAACGGCAGGAGCAGGTGCGTCTTGAGGCCGAGCGCCTTGAGCAGGAACGGCAAAACCAGATGCGCCTTGACGCCGAGCGCGAGCAACAGGAAGCGGCGCTGCGCGAAGCGGCCCGTCTGGAAGCCATGCGTGTCGAGGCGGAGCGCATCGAACGGGAACGCGCGGAAGCGGCCCGTCTCGAGCAGGAGCGCCTTGAGCTGATGCGACTTGAACAGGAGCGAGAGCGCCAGGAGCAGCAGCGACTGGCTCAGGAACGCCTGGAAGAAGAGCGCCGGGAGCGCGAGCGACAGGAGCAGGCGCGCCTCGAAGCCCAGCGTATAGAGCAGGAGCGGCAAGAGCGCGAACGCGTGGAAAAGGAACGTCTGGAACGCGAACGCGTCGAGGCCGAAAAGGCCAGCGCCGCCCAGGCACAAACGACTTCCGCGCCGGTCGCCGCTGACGGCGCGTCTGCGGAAGAGGCTGAGAAGGCGCGCAAGGCCGAAGCCGCTGCGGCGCTCATGCGCCTCTATTCGCCTTATGGCGCGGGCGGTCTCGGTCGCCCCTTGGCGCCGCAGGCTGCAAAGCCCGCGCCCCAACCGAAAGCACAACCGGTTTCGCAGCCGATGGCCGCGCCCAAGCTGGTTACGCCGGAACCCAAGCCGGCGCCCGTACAGCTATCCAAGGCCGCCGATCCTGAACCCGACGACGAACCTCTTCCTGCGGTTGTTAGCTTTGCGCTAAAGCCCGCGCAGTCGGTGTCGAACATGCCGCCACCGCAGATCACGGCACTCAATCCCTATGCGCGTCCGATCCCCAAGGACGAGACGGTCGTCGAGGTCCCGCGCCCAAAGGCCGTCGATTTGTCGGCCGCTCCCCAGGCGGCGGCGCCAGTCGAAGCGCCGAAGACCGACAGCCTGAACTGGCGTGAGCAGCTCCAGCGCCCTTTGCCGCCAGGCTACCAGGCGTCTCAGGCGACGCCAGTGCAGGCGGCGCCGGCCCCGGCTGTTGACGCGACTTTTGAGGATGCCTTCGGCAATGACGGCGACTGGACCAACGGCGATGGCCGCGTGGCCCTGACAGTCGACGAGGTGAGTGAAGACGGTGCATCCTGGTGGAAGATGATCCGATCGACCTTCTGGTGGATACTGTTCAGCGCAATGGGCCTGGGCTGCCTCGGCTTCGCCGCCGCGACCTACTACCGCGCGCGCTATGATCCGAACGTCGCCCGCATCCTGGGCAGTGAAGCCAGCCTGACCATGGTTTCCATCCTGTCGGCGGCAGGTGGTATCCTGTTTGTCTGCGTCTCAGTTTGGCTGATCATGAAGCGCCTGGGGGGGCTGAAGGACTGATTGTCGCACGCACAAGCTTGAATGAAAAGGAGGGCCGGCGCCCTCCTTTTTTTATTGCTCAGCTTGTTTATTCGCTTTGGGACGCGGCTTGCGGTCGGCCTTGGAGGCGGGCTTGACGGTCTTCTGGCGTTCAGGCGGCGTCTCGGGAATCTGTGCCGCCTGGGTAAAGCTGTCATCAGGGGTGAAGGCCGGAACATTGGGATGGATGCTGCGGCCCATCTTGCGCAGTGTGGTCACCGGGCTGTCCAGTTGCGACAGCGCGTGCACGGTCGTCTGGTAGCCGTTTTCGACAGCCTTGTCATAGGCTTTCCAGTCGCGGATCTCGACGCCGTCGGGCTCGGGGATAATCAGCAGGTCGGTCGCCGCGCGCGACTGCGCCAGGTCGGCGGCGGTGGTGATGGTGGCCGAGCGCATCATGACCGAGACGATCGGCGGGCCGCGCCGCCAATCGCCGCGCGCGAACCACGCGGTCAGCTTCTTGGGCACGGACAGGGCCCTGGGGTCGACGCCGCGCGCCCGGGTAACATCGACCCCAATGACCGTGCCAAGGTGTGTATTGCGCATCATGGTAGCGGGGAAGGAGCGCATGACCGCGCCATCGACCAGCACTTCGTTGTCCTGGACGACGGGGGGGAGAACACCCGGCAGCGAGATCGAGGCGCGCAGGGCGTCGCGCAGTCGCCCGGTCTT
>CAMLPZ010000267.1 GCA_946482045.1 uncultured Asticcacaulis sp. | reverse complement strand
GCCGCCGCACCCCAGGTCAGGCCGCCACCGAGCGCCTCAATCAGCACCACGTCGCCAGCCTTGATGCGGCCGTCCTTGACGCCTTCGTACCAGGCCAACGGGATCGACGCCGCCGAGGTGTTGGCGTGCAGGGCCACGGTCGAGATGACCTTATGCTCGTCTAGGCCCAGGCGCTCCGCCACGCCGTTCAGGATGCGCTGATTGGCCTGGTGTGGGATGAACCAGTCGATGTCCTCGATCGTCAGGTTCGATTTTTCGACCGCCGCTTCAATGGCTTGGGCAATTTTGTGCACCGCGTGCTTGAAGACCTGGTTGCCCTGCATACGGATCTTGCCAATACGGTTTTCATCTTCGAAGACGCCGCCGTCGACATACAGCAAGTCGGTCTTGGTGCCGTCGCAGCGCAGGTCAAAGCCAAGGATACCGGTATCGGCATTGCCGCCCTCGCCTTCGACAGGCTCCAGCACTACGGCTCCGGCGCCGTCACCGAACAGGATGCAGGTGCCGCGATCGGTATAGTCGAGCAGACGCGACATGGCTTCGGCGCCGATAACCAGCACGCAGCGGCTCATGCCGCGCGCCACGAAGCCGTCGGCGACACCGAGAGCATAGACGAAGCCCGAACACACGGCCTGGACATCGAAGGCCGGACACGGCGCGATGCCAAGCTTCTGCTGGACGATAGAGGCTGTCGACGGAAAAGGCATGTCGGGCGTGGTCGTGGCCACGACGATCATATCGACATCGGCGGGCGTCTTGCCGGCGGCGGCCAATGCAACCTTCGCGGCTTCAACAGCCAGATCGGACGTCTTGCCGCCATCCTCGATGACATGGCGCTGGCGGATGCCCGTACGCTCAACGATCCATTCATCGGACGTATCCACGATCTTCGCCATATCGTGGTTGGTCATGATCCTGGGGGGCAGGTAGCCGCCGACACCGGTGACGGCGGATCTCAAAACGCGCATGTCTTACGAAACCTTATTGTCCGCCGCCATGGCGAGACCCTTGATATCTGTCGTCGGGGCGCTTTCCGCAAGGCCCGCATCGCTCGCGGCCTGTGCGGCGGCGAGATGATCCGTGAGTTGCGAGAGCGACCTGGCCAGATCCTGCTGATAATTGCTGGATGCCAGCGAGACGCCGACCTTGACGGCGTTGGCGAATGAGCGCGCATCGGCGCCGCCGTGGCTCTTGATAACGATGCCGTTAAGCCCCAGCAGCGGACCACCATTGGCCTCGCCGGGATCGATGCGCTTGAGTGTCTTCTTTAAGGCCGGCTTGGCCAGCATGCCGCCGATCATCGCCAGCAGTGACGACTTGAAGGCCGTGCGCAACATATTCTGCATGAAACGCGCGGCGCCTTCGGCGGTCTTCAGCGCGATATTGCCGGTAAAGCCGTCGGTCACGACGACGTCCGTCGTGCCTTCGCACAAATCAGTGCCTTCGACAAAGCCGTGATAGTTGAGGCCGAAGGCATTGGCGCGCAGCAGGCGGTGCGCCTCGCGGACCTCGTCATGCCCTTTCAGGTCTTCGGAGCCGACGTTCAGCAGACCGATCGACGGCTTTTCGACGCCGCGCACAGCGCGGTGGAAGGCAGCGCCCATCAGCGCGAATTCAATGAGCTGACGCGCATCCGACGTCACATTGGCGCCAACGTCCAGCACCGTACCGAAACCGTTCGGATTGGGCCACGAACAGCCGATCGCCGGGCGTTCGAGGTCGTGGGTCAACATTTTGAGAATCATCTTGGACAGCGCCATGAGCGCGCCCGTATTGCCAGCGGATATCACCGCCCCCGCCTCGCCCGCCTTCACAGCGTGGATGGCGTTGGCAAGCGAGGTGTTGCGGCGGCGGATCGCCTGGGCCGGCTTCTCGTCCATGGCGATGAACTGGTCGGTGTGGCGCACGACGCTGCGCGCCTTTAGCTCCGGATGTTTGCCGAGCTCCGCCTCGATCTTCGCGCCATCGCCGTGCAACTGGAAGAACAGCCGGTCATTGGTCTTCAAGGCGATGGCCGCGCCTGCGACAGTCACGGGAGGTCCGTGGTCGCCGCCCATGGCGTCAATCGCGATGACCAGAGCGTCTTGGGGAGCGCTCCTTTGTTGAGAGGAATCCAACGGAGTTTCTACAAGTGTCGACACGGACGGATACAAACCCCGTAAATCTGGCAAACCCTGTTACAGTCTTTCCGCGCGCTGTTCGAGGGTGAAAACAGGCCGGTGTTTGAGGCGAAAATAACGTTTGTTTGCGACCATGCAAGCCTCAGTTTGCTCATTCATCCCGCTTTAGCTTGGCCAGAACGGCGAAGGGCGACGGTTCGGCTTCGGCTTCGGGCTCCTCGAACACCACGCCCGGCTTTCGCGCGAACGGATCATAGGCCTCGCCAAGTGCTTCGATGGCGTACTGGCCGATATCGATCTGGCCGTTGGAAACCACGTCCGGTTCATCGAGATCATCGAGACGGAGCTCGTTTTCGCCGACCGGCGCGATTTCGTCGGTGACGTCGGCCGCCTGGATGACGTCGACCTCGATCTCGCTGGAGATGGGATGGCTGAAAGGCTCAAGGCTGACGCCGCATTCCTGCGTCACTTCACCGTCGAGCGCGACACGCACCCGTACCACCGGCTTGATGCCAGGCAGGCTGCGCGTTTCAGCGTGGATCTTCAGGCCGTCCAGCGAAATCATGCCGAACGAATCGGCAATTCTCTTCCGCGTTGCTTCATCCGCGGTCAGGTCCAGCGCCAAGCCACGCCGTGCCGCATCAAAGCGCACTGTGTGCGTCCACAGGCTTTCGTCCATTTGGGAATCACTCATCGTCATCTCTCTTACGCAGCCCGTTCTCTTAAGCGCCTTGGGCGGCATCGGCCGATTCCAACGCCTGGGGTTCCGGCCAAAGGATGCGGCCGTCCAGGATATCGTCCACCGTCAGGCTTGAGCGCATATCATCAATATAGTCGGCAAAGGCCAGCGCCGCAGCCGGCACGCCGCCCTCTTCGGCGACTTCACCGTCAAAGCCAACCCCGGCAAAAATGGTCCGCGCCGCGTAACCCGCCTGATCTTCGCGGCTAGCGCCCCTAGCCCACAGGTCTTCCCAGTGCTTCATGCGGGTATAGATGGTTTCGGCCAGCGGCTTCATCTTCTTCGGCACGCTGAGGTCACCCGTCCCCTGCTCACGCAGCGTGTTGTCGAGCGCCAGCAGGAAGGCGTCGAACAGGGCCTGGGCTGTGTCCTGCGCCTGTTCGCGGCGGCGATCGTCGCCCTGCAGGCCCTTGAGCGCGTGAATCACCGTTCCGACGTGAAAGGTCAAAAGTTCGAAGCGCGCGCCGATGGCGTCTTCAATGCCGTAGTCAAGATAGAAGACCGGCAAACGGGCCTGCGACACGCAGGAAGCATAAAGCTTTTCGCCCGTGCGCGTCACGGCGCGGGGCTGAAAGATGGCTTTGAGGCGATCGAGATTGAACTGCATCTGGCGTCCCCGCGGCTGTCGCCAGCTCTGTGTGGCAAGCCTGCGAAAAAATACCTTGTAACCGGCCTTCTTTCGGCCTTACCCTTGCCGTAAGCCCTATTTCGTTATAGGTCAAACGGGTTTCGCGCCACGTGTAAGGATTTTCATGGCTCCGCGTCCGCATACTTTCGGAATCAAGTCTGTTATGGCCCTGGGCGCGCTTAGTGCGCTCCTTACGATGACCGCCTGTGCGCCGACCCTGAAGCAGGCGGGGTATTTGCAGTATGACGCCAACCCTGCGACGGATATTGCCGTCGGCGACACCGAAGCCGCCGTGCTCGACAAGCTGGGCACGCCATCGCAGACCTCGCTCTACGATCCGACCGAATGGTACTATGTCGACCAGGTGTCGATGAAGATGACCTACAAGCAGCCAAAGGTCACGTCGCGCAACGTCACGGTCGTCAAGTTCGACAAGGACGCCAAGACGGTTGCCTCGGTCAAGACCCTGACCCTGGCTGATGGCCGGGCCCTGACACCAACGCCGGAAAAGACGCCGACGCGCGGTCGCTCGCTCACCGCCCTGGAACAGATCCTCGGCACTGTCGGCCAGCAGCGCATCGACAACAGCCGCGACACCGATCCCGGCCGCCAGCGCCGACGCGAATAGCAGAGGCCTTATAGTTTCAGAAAAAGCCCCGGATGTCGTCCGGGGCTTTTTTTCTAGGTTCTGCTTGTCATGGAAAAAGCCCCGCGATCGCTCGCGGGGCTTTCTGTTCAGAACCAAACGGATCAGTGACCGCCAGCCAGGACCGCCAGCATCAGCAAAGCCACGATGTTAGTGATCTTGATCATCGGGTTGATCGCCGGACCGGCCGTGTCCTTGTAAGGATCACCGACCGTATCGCCGGTTACCGACGCCTTATGCGCATCGGAGCCCTTCATGTGCTTGACGCCGTCCTTGTCGACGAAGCCGTCTTCAAAGGACTTCTTTGCGTTGTCCCAGGCGCCGCCGCCCGAGGTCATCGAGATGGCGACAAAGATGCCGGTGACGATAACGCCCAGCAGCATGGCACCCAGGGCCTCAAAGGCTTCGACCGTGCCGCCGATATAGTAGACGACGGCGAACAGGACGACCGGCGACAGGACCGGCAGCAGCGACGGGATGATCATTTCCCGGATCGCGGCCTTGGTCAGCATGTCGACGGCGCGGCCATAGTTCGGCTTGGAGGTGCCGGCCATGATGCCCTTGTCCTCACGGAACTGGCGGCGGACTTCCTCGACCACCGCCTGGGCGGCGCGGCCAACGGCTGTCATACCCATGCCGCCGAAGAGGTAAGGCAACAGACCACCGATCAGCAGGCCGATCACGACCCACGGGCTCGACAGCGAGAAGGTCAGCGCCCCCATGCCGTCAAAGATGCTGCCGGGTTGCGCGTGGTCGGCGAAATACTTCAGATCCGACGTATAGGCGGCAAACAGCACAAGGGCGCCGAGACCAGCCGAACCGATGGCGTAGCCTTTGGTGACGGCCTTGGTGGTGTTGCCGACAGCGTCCAGCGCATCGGTGGTGTGGCGGACTTCGCTGGGCAGACCCGACATTTCGGCAATGCCGCCGGCATTATCGGTGACCGGCCCGAAGGCGTCGAGCGCAACGATCATACCCGCCAGGGCCAGCATGGTCGTGGTGGCGATGGCGATGCCGAACAGGCCCGCCAGCAGGTAGCAGCCGACGATGCCGGCGACGATGATCAGCGCCGGAATGGCGGTCGATTCCATCGAAACGGCCAGGCCCTGGATGACATTGGTGCCGTGGCCCGTGACAGACGCCTGGGCGATCGACACGACCGGACGTTTGCCCGTGCCGGTATAGTATTCCGTCACGACAATGAAGCCCGCCGTTACGGCCAGGCCGATCAGGCCGCAGTAGAACAGAGTCATGCCGGTGAAGGACTGCGGCGCGCCGGCATAGGTAATGACGGTATCGAAGCCGACAAAATATGAGACGACCGCGGCGACAGCGGCGACCGACAGGATGCCGGTGGCGATCAGGCCCTTATAGAGCGCCCCCATGATGTCGTTCGACTTGCCCAAGGACACGAAGAAGGTGCCGATGATGGAGGTGAAGATACAGACACCGCCGATGGCCAACGGCAGCATGAGCATGGGCTCCAGCAGCGGCGAACCGGCGAAGAAGATGGTCGCCAGCACCATGGTCGCAACGATGGTCACGGCGTAGGTTTCGAACAGGTCGGCGGCCATGCCGGCGCAGTCACCGACATTGTCACCGACGTTGTCGGCGATGGTGGCGGGGTTACGAGGGTCGTCTTCGGGGATACCGGCTTCGACCTTGCCCACCATGTCGCCGCCGACGTCAGCGCCCTTGGTAAAGATGCCGCCGCCGAGACGCGCGAAGATCGAGATCAGCGAGGCGCCGAAGCCCAGCGC
>CAMLPZ010000266.1 GCA_946482045.1 uncultured Asticcacaulis sp. | reverse complement strand
TCACCCCTTCGGCACGATGCGGATGGCGATGACGGTATTGTCCTTGAGATACCGCCGCGCCAGGGCCATCAGATCCTCGGGCGTCATCTCCTCATAATGCTTGCGGCGGGCCAGCCAGTCGGCGCGCAGGTCCGGACGGGTGCCCAGGCGTGCCAGCACATAGGTCCAGTAGCCAATGTCGCTGGTTTCATTGTCCATGGCCGCCAGCACCGGCTTGCGCGCGCGGTCCAGTTCGTCGTCGCTGACCGGGGTCGACTTCAGGTCGGCGACGATGCCGGACAGAGCCTTGCGGAAGTCGCCGTCGGCCCCGGCCTTGACGGCGGACACGACGGTAATCAGGCCGAGGCGCGCATAGACCTCGTCGTTATAGGCAAAGGCATGCGGCGCATAGTCGGCGCCCTGGCTTTCGCGCAGTTCGTCCTGCAGCCGGTTTGAGAGGACCGTGGCCAGCAGTGTCGCCACGCGTGCCGCCTTGGGGTCCGCGGTGAAATCGTCGGTCGGCCATAACGCGATGCTCATGGCCCCGTCGGTGCGGCCTTCGTGATGCAGGGTGATGTCGCGGTCTTTCGGCGGGAACTCGACGTGGCGCGCGCCTTCGGCCTCCGCCGGCCGGGCAGGGCGCTGGGGCAGGGTGCCGAAGGTCTTGCCGATCTCGGTGACGGCCTTGCGCTCATCGACGTCGCCGACGATGGTGATGTGGATCGGCGTGTCGATCAGGCTGCGGCGCAGGATGTCGCGGATGTCGTCAAAGCGGATATCCGCGATCTGGTTCAGCCGCGTCTCGTCGAAGCGCGGATCGCCATTGTGGAGGATCCGTCCCCAGTGATGGACGCGCACGCTTTCGGGCGCCGCCTTGAGCGTGCGCAGATATTCCGGCAGCCACGCCAGGTAGCGGTCGTAAGGATCGGAACGATAGGCGGCGTCGGTAGCGTAGGCATAGAGCGTTTCGACCTGGTGGCTGAGGCTGGACGGATTGGTCGTGCCCGACAGCGTCGCCTGATCGCCGCCGAGAGTATAGCTGACACCGACCTGGGTGGTGCGCAGCACGTCGCTGAGCTGTGTCATGGTCAGCTTGTTCAGGCCGCCTTGATAGAGGAAATCGCCAGAGGCCAGGAATAGCGGCGGCCGGGTCTTGGGGTCGAACAGAAGCTGGCCGCCCGCGAAGTCGACCTGAACGCGGATCTGGTTTGCCACCAGCTTCGTCGGCCTGATGTGCAGCGTGACGCCGTTCGGCCAGACATAGCGGTTGAAGTCGTAGTCGGCGTCGCGAGTCTGGCTTATGGGCGAGACCTTGGGGGTAAAGAGGCGGCCGTACGGCCACGCCTTGGTCCTGGACGCCGCATAGGCCGCCGCTTCGCCGTCCGACAGGGCCTCGTAATCGGCGCGCATGGCCGCTTCGTCGTATCCGCCCAAACTCTCGCCCGAGTGCGACAGTATGGGACCGTCGCCGATGAACCAGGCGCGAAGGCGGGCGTCCATCAGGTCCTTCCGGCCGACCTTGCCCTTGTATGCCTTATATAGCTTCACCGAATCTTCGGGGCCTTCGGCGACGGTGTTCTGGTCGAGGCCGGCGACGATCGTCGCGGCCAGGCTGGCGGAGTCTCGCGTCGCACTTACGCCCTGAAGGAAGCGGAAATTGGACTCGACCGTCCGCTGGGCCTTGTTGAGCTCGGTCTTCGTCACGCCTTCCGCGCGCAGGGTATGGACGACGCCATAGGCCTGGGCGAGGGCTTCGCGGGCGCGGCCCGGCTTGGGCTGCACCGACAGAAAGGTGACGCGCGCCGTGTGCGGCACGGGATAGGCGCCCATACCGGCCTGGAAAAAAGCCGAATCGGCCGCCAGCGCGCGTTCCGAAAGACGGGTATTGACGATCTGGACCAGGTAGTTGTCGAGGAAATACTCGTCCATGCGCGCGGGCGTGTCGTCCCGCCGGTCTTCGGGCGCGATCCAGCTGAGGCCCATCTCTTCTGCAAGGCCTTTTTCCTCAAATGCGAAGGTCTGCAGGCCTGACGGCGTGCGCGCGCCCCAGTCCGGTTCCTCGGGCATCGGACCGCGTCCCTGCCAGTCGGAGAATTTCGCCTTGATCATGGCTTCGACTTCAAAAGCGTCGAAATCACCGACGGCGATAATCGTCGTCAGCTCCGGGCGGTACCAGGCGTCGTAAAAGGCCTTCAGCTGCTCAGGCGGCGCGGTGCGAATGATGTCGGTGGAGCCGATGGGATTGTAAAATTCCGCATAGCGCGCTCCGGCATAAACGCGCCGGTTCCAGGCGTCCGCACGGCGGCTGGCCGGATTGGCGCGCAGGCGCTCCTCGGCCAGGATAACGCCGCGTTCGCGGTCGATGGCGGCCGGGTCGAAGCGCACATTGCCGGCCATTTCGCGCAGGATGAACAGCGCCTCATTCAGCGTCCCGTCGTCGCTTTTGGGCGCATTCAGCATGTATAGCGTCTTGGTGTCGAAGGTGAAGGCATTGGTTTCGGCGCCGAAGGCGAAGCCGTGCCGCTCCAGCCGGCGGCGCAGTTCGCCTTCGGGGATGTTGGTCGTGCCGTTGAAGGCCATGTGCTCGACGAAGTGCGCCAGGCCCTTCTGGGCTTCGGTTTCGACCAGGGAGCCCGCGGCGACGCGCATATAGACGGCGGCGGTGCCCCTGGGCGTACCGTTGGCCTGGACGATATAGGTCAGGCCGTTGGGCAGGCGGCCATAGCGCGCGGCCGGATCGGGCTTGCGGTCCGACTTTTCGTGCGGAAAGACGATCGCTTTTACGGGCTCTGAGACGGCCACAACCGGCGCGAACGCCAGGGCGAGAGCGATAATGACTGCGCGCAGATGTCCGGTTTTCATTTTTCCCCCTGTTACGCCCGCATACAACTCTGGTTGTGCTGCTCATTTTGTATGATATTTAGACCGTCTTTGCTAGGCTGTCCGCTGCAACAGGTGGACCTGCCCAAACGACGACGCGACCGATGGGCGCGAAACGGGGAAGCTCCCCGCATTGAATTAAGGGGCTAAACGTGAATCACTATATCAGAACCGGACTTCTGGCGCTCGCCATGACATTGCCTTTGAGCACGCCAGCCACGGGTTTTGCTGTCGAAGCGAATCGCACGGCCGTTGCCCTCAAGCGTGAACGCATAAATATCGACAAGGATTGGCGCTTCGCCTACGGCCATGCCGACGATGCTGAGAAGGACTTTCGCCACGGTCTGAGACCTTTCTTTTTCGCCAAGGCCGGGTACGGCGACGGCCCGGCCAATGTGGACTTCAGCGACGCCGCATGGCGCCGGGTGGACCTGCCGCACGACTGGGCGGTCGAACTGCCCTTCGATGCCCGGGGCAACACCAATCACGGTTCCAAGGCCATAGGTCACAATTTTCCCGAGAACAGCGTCGGCTGGTACCGCAAGACCATCGAGATCCCCGCATCCGATAAAGGGCGGCGCATTTCTCTCGAATTCGACGGCGTCTATCGCGACAGCGTCGTTTGGGTCAACGGCCACTATATTGGCACGGAACCCAGCGGCTATTCGGGGTTTCGCTACGACATCACCGACTATATCAACTTTGGCGGCCGCAACGTCATCACGGTTCGCGCCGACGCGACAATGGAGGAAGGCTGGTTCTACGAGGGCGCCGGCATATACCGGCACGTCTGGCTGACCAAGACCGACCCTCTTCACGTCGCGCAATGGGGCACCTTCGTCAAGCCAACGGTCGAAGGCAACAAGGCCAGGATCGACGTCGATGTCACGGTCAGAAATGACGCCAAATCCGGCCAGGCGTTCGCCATTCGCCAGGACATCCTGGACGCGGACGGAAAGATCGTCGCAACGGGAGAGACGGCGAACCTCACCGTCGCCGCCGCGTCATCCGCCGATTTTCCGACAAGCCTGGCATTTGATGACGCGCGGCTGTGGTCTCTTGAAGATCCTTATCTCTATCGGCTGCGGACGACCCTCACGCGCGGCGGCGACGTCACCGACACCTATGAAACCGAGTTTGGCGTGCGGACGGTCACGTGGGACCCGGACAAGGGCTTTTTCCTGAACGGCCGGAACATCAAACTCAAGGGGACCAATAATCACCAGGACCACGCCGGTGTTGGCGTTGCCCTGCCGGACGGCCTGCAGACCTGGCGGCTGAAGCAGCTCAAATCCTTCGGTGTCAATGCCTACCGCGCCTCGCACCACCCCCCGACGCCGGAACTTCTGAAGGCGGCTGACCGGCTCGGCATTGTGGTCATCGACGAACACCGCATGATGGGCACGTCGCCCGAGATAAGCGGCCAACTGGAACGCCTGATCCGGAGGGACCGCAATCATCCAAGCGTCATCATCTGGTCGGTCGGCAACGAGGAGTGGGCGCTCGAATGGAATGATCTTGGCACGCACCTGGCCGTGGAGATGCAGGACTTCGCCAGGCGCCTGGATCCGACACGGCGCACGACCTTGGCGACAAGCGGTTCCGGAAAAGGCGTGTCCGTCGGCGCCGATGTCATCGGGTTCAACTACGGCGCCCAGCACGACGTCGACGCCTTCCATAAGGCGCATCCGGACAAGCCGGCCATGATGTCGGAAGAGGGCTCGACGCTGACGACGCGCGGCATCTATTTCGATGACCGCGAAAAATCCCATCTCAATGCCTATGATCGCCAGGGCAGGCCCGGCAACAGCCTCAGCATCGAAGAAGGCTGGCGGCGCGTCCAGGACCGTCCGTGGATGTCGGGAATGTTCATCTGGACCGGCTTCGATTACCGCGGTGAAACCACGCCGTTCGGATGGCCGGCCATCTCATCGCAATTCGGCATGATCGATACCACCGGCGTGCTCAAGGATACGGCCTATTATCTCAAATCGGCGTGGATGGCCGAGCCTATGGTGCACATCCTGCCGCATTGGAACTGGCAGGGCCGCGAAGGGCAGCCGATCGACGTACGCGTCTATAGCAACGGTGACGCGGTCGAGCTGTTCCAGGATGGAAAATCGCTTGGCCGCCAGGCCATGGTCAAGGATTCGCACCTGAGGTGGAACGTCCCGTACAAGTCCGGGAAACTGTCGGCGAAGGCCTATATGAATGGAAAGCTGGTGGCGACCAGCGAAGTCGCTACGACCGGGGAGGCCGCCACCGTCACGCTTACACCCGACAAGACGGTGCTGAAGGCAGACGGAGCGGACGTTTCGGTGGTTTGGGTCAACGTCACGGACAAGGGCGGGCGCATCGTTCCGACCGCCGGAAACACCGTCTCCTTCGAAACCACGGGCCCGGTCCGGATCATCGGGGTCGGCAACGGCGACCCGGGCTCACATGAAGCCGATCGTCCGGCGGAGCGTCATGCCTTCCACGCGGTTTCGGGCTGGCGGACGCTTGCGATCGACAGCCTGGACGGCGGCGCCGCCGTGGCCGAAAGCGCCGATACCTCGACCTGGCGTGACCCGACCCAATGGTTGCCGCCGGAACAACAGCCGCCACTGACCACCGGTCTTGTCCTGCGCGGACAGTTCGCACGGCCCGCCATGGCGCCGGGAGACGTGGCCACCATGTTCGTCGGTCAACTGGATGCCGGACAGAAGGTCTATGTGAACGGGCACCTGGTTACGCCCTCGGAGATCGACGGTGCGCTTGCCGTCACGCTTGATCCCGCGACGCTGAAAGACACCAACAGCCTGTCCTACGTCATCCCGACACCTGAAGGCGGTGTCCAGCCGATGTTCGAACGCTCGGTCGGCACGACCAAATGGGCGAACCTTCGCACGACGACTCCGGCGGCGCCTTGGCAACGCAGCGTTTTCAACGGGTGGGCCCAGCTTATTGTTCAGTCCACGGGGACATCCGGAACGGCGACGGTCAAGGCGACGTCGCAGGGCCTCAAGCCCGCGATTGTGAAATTACAATTGCGGGAGCCCTGAC
>CAMLPZ010000265.1 GCA_946482045.1 uncultured Asticcacaulis sp. | reverse complement strand
GAAAGAATTTCTGCCCCTCATCCGGTCCTACGGACCACCTTCTCCCCGCACGCGGCACGGCTGTCCGGGGAACGTATCTAACTGATTCAAAAGACTCAGTTTAGCAGTTCTGAGTTTAGACTGCCAAGTCTGGGCGTAACACACTGTTTCGTTAAGCTTTTGAAGAAAAACATGAAATTTTCCCCGGACAGCCGTGCGCACGTGGGGAGAAGGAAATCAGTTCAGCTTCTTCTGGACGCCGGTCTTGGCACGGTCTTCCTTGCGTTCCATAACCGGCAATGCCGCCACCGGCACCCCGTCGTCGACCAGAGCCTTGACCTCATCCGGCGTTGCCTCGCCATAGATCGGCCGTTCGGGCGTCAACCCTTCATGCATGTCACGGGCTTCGGCGGCGAAGCCGGAGCCGACATAGTCGTGGGTCTGCTCAACGTGCTGGCGGACCTTGTACAGCATCTCGGCCATAACCTGCTGGGGCGACGGAATCTCCTTGGACGTCCGCACCATTGGCGCCATGATCGCCTTTGAGACGGCGCGTGAGCCACACATGGGGCACTGCACCAGGCCCTGGCGACTCTGCTCATCGAACCCATCTGACGATGGGAACCAGGCTTCGAAGCCGTGGTCGACTTCGCACTTCAACGCATACTTGATCACGCTATTAACTCCCGGTCGTGCAGGAGCTGCGGCAGGGCCTGCCGCGCCCTTGCGACCTCACTCAAATCCAGTTCGGCCCTCAGGACCGCCGGGCGGTCGTGGTCCAAAGCAGCGATCACCTCGCCCCACGGCCCCACGATCATCGAATGACCCCAGGTGTGCCGGCCGTCTTCATGCGCGCCACCTTGGGCCGGCGCCAGCACGAAGGCGCCGGTCTCGATCGCCCGCGCACGCAACATGACCTCCCAATGCGCCTTGCCGGTAGGAACCGTAAAGGCCGCGGGCACCGAAATCATCCGCACATCGCGCCGCGCCAGGGTCCGGTACAAATAGGCGAAACGCACGTCGTAGCAGATGCTCAGGCCCAGCCCGCCCCACGGCGTCCCCGCCACCACGGCCTCTGTGCCCGGCCGCATGGTTGCGCTTTCGCGATAGGACTTGCCGTCAGGCGTGTCGGCATCAAACAGATGCACCTTGTCGTAGCGCGCCGTGATCCCGCCTTCCGCATCGATCATGAGCGAGCGGTTGGCCGACTTGTCGCTGTTCTCGGCCTTTATAATGACCGAACCGATCAGGATTGGCGTTTTCAGGTCGCGCGCCATCTGCCGCACCCCCTGCACGAAGACATCGTCGCCCTCCGCGGCCAGCTTGACAGCCTTCAGGTCACGGCGTTGCTCCATCAGGTTGGCGCATTCCGGCAGGAGGACGAAATCCGCGCCCTCGGCGGCCTCCAGAATCAATGGCCGCGCATGGTCCAGCGCCGCCTGTTGCGAGGCGGGCGTGGACGTCTGGATGAGCGCGACCTTGACCACTTCAGGCCGCCAGCAGCGGATCGAGGCCGCCGCGCTGATTAAGCGCCACAAGGTCGTCGCAGCCGCCGACATGCAGGTCGTCGATGAAGATTTGCGGATAGGTAAAGCGGCCGGACCGTTCGTTCATCTCGGCGCGCAAGGCCGGATCGCTCGACGCAACGATTTCGGTGTATTCCGCGCCCTTGTCTTCCAGCAGCGCCTTGGCGCGCTCGCAATAGGGGCAATAGGGCTTGGTGTAGATTTCGATCTTGGCCATAAAACTAACTCTTTGATGCGTCTTGAAAAACCGTTTTGACGCGATCCGGATACGCATTCAATATAGGGTATTTCCGGAAATTTTAAAGTTCCGGTTGGGGCACGGCGCGGGCAATGACCAGGGTATCGACCTGCCGCGCCCCGGCCTTGAGCAGGGTGTCGGCACAAGCCCGCAAAGTCGCGCCGGTGGTGAAGACATCATCGACCAGGACGACGCGCTTATCAGCCACCTGCGCCTGCCGCGAAGCCTTGACCGTAAAGGCGCCACGGACATTGTCCCAGCGCATGCGGGCGCTGGCGTGGCCCTGTGACTTCGTCGCCCTGACGCGCGTCAAGGCATCGGCGGCGTAACCGAGCCCGGCGCGCCTGGCGATCGGCCGCGCCAGTTCAGCGGCCTGATTGTACCGCCTTTCCCGCAACCGAGATGGATGCAGCGGCACCGGAACGAGGATATCGGCCTGCCGGAGTACATCGGCCCCTGCCCGTTCCAGCCAGCGCGACAGCATGGGAGCCATGTCCAGCCGGTCGCCGTGCTTGAAACCGAGGATAATGTCTTTCGACGCCTCGCCATAAAGGCAGGCCGCCCGCGTCCGCGTGAATGGAAACGGCGCGTCGGCACAGTCGCTGCACAGTGCGCCCTTGCCATAATGCAGCCCGCCATCGAAAGGCCGGGCACACATGTCGCAGCCTTCATCGGCAAGGAAGCGGATGCGCGACCAGGGCCCCGCCGCCATGTCGCCGTGAAGCAGCGGGGCGTCGCCGCCGCCCGGCGGAAAAACGAGATCGACCGCGTCGGCCGCCGCCAGGCGCACCGGCGCGAGGCTGAAACGCGCGACAAAGTCCTTAACCTCGGATGCGATATGGCCTAGACGGTTCAGCAGTTTCGGCACGCGCCCGTTCGTCCTATATAGAGCTTCATGTCCCCGCCCCGCCTCTTCGACCGTTCGCTTCTGGCCCGCCGTCTTGATCGCGCGGCAAAGGACTTTGCGCAAGCCTCTTTTCTCCGTGAACGCGCCATCGAAGACCTCCTGCACTCGCTCAGCGGCATCAACCGCCATTTCGACGTCGCATTGGAAGTCGGCGCGCGCGATGGCGCCTTCCGACGCGAATTGGCGACATCGCCAGCCGCCGGAAAAGTCGGCGTCCTGATCGAAAGCGACCTGTCGGAAGGCTTTGCCGGTAGCCAGCCGCGCCTGGTGATGGACGAGGAACAACTACCGTTCGGTGACGAAAGTCTCAACCTTGTCGTCAGTACGCTGGCCTTGCATACCGCCAATGACCTGCCGGGCGTCATGGTGCAGATCCGACGGGCGTTGAAACCCGACGGCCTGTTCATCGCCTCGCTGTTTGGCGGCGAGACGCTGAAAGAACTGCGCGGCTGCCTGATGGATGCGGAGCTTGAGGTACGCGGCGGTTATGGCCCACGCATCGCGCCGTTTGCCGAAGGTCCTGACCTGATCGACCTGCTGCGACGGACAGGCTTTAACATGCCAGTCGTCGATTCCGACCGCGTCGTGGTCTCTTACGAACATCCATTGAAGTTGATGGCAGACCTGCGCGCCATGGGTGAAAGCAACGTCCTGATCGACCGGCCGCGTAAGGGGCTGAACCGCGCCATCGTAACGCGGGCGTCGGAGCTTTATTTCGAGCGCTTCGCCGATAATGAAGGCCGTACTCCAGCGACGTTCGAAATCATCACCCTGTCGGGCTGGAAACCGCACGAATCGCAGCAGAAACCCCTGCGCCCCGGTTCAGCCAGGATGCGTCTGGCCGATGCGCTGGGCGTCAAAGAAGGCAAGGTTTAGAAGCGCTTTCCGAAACGTTTCTGGGAAAGGGGCGACAAAGCTTAATTTCGATCCGAAGCCTCGCACGCCACGCCATTGTTGTCGTGGTCAAGATGCCGCCAGTATCCCGGCTGGCCGATCCGCGCCGGAGCCAGCTTGACCGCTCGCGCCGCGCCGCAATTCAGGTAAGCGATACGGTGCTGAATCTGAACGACCGCGCCGTCGCGTGTACCGTATTGCAGGCTGGTCAACAGCGACGCGCCGGCCGCCAGTACGCTGACAAGGGCCAGGGTCCGGATCAGACCGCGGCCTTTTTCCGGCGCGTGGCCCCTGTCCCGACGTTCGGAATAGATAGGTGCAGACATGGCATCACCTCCCCGATGATCGCCCAATCTGCGCCTGTTGACCTAACGTCAGGTGTGCAGGGAACCTTAACGATTAGATAAAATCCTGCAGCCAGGCCACCAGCGGCAGATCGGCCGGCGGCATCTCGTAATTGCGCATGTCGTTCGGCCGCACCCATTTCAATGCCTTGTGCTCGCGTGCTTCGGGTTCACCCTCCCAGCGGCGGATCAGATAAAGCGGCATAAGCAGGTGGAAGCTCTCATAGGTGTGCGAGGCAAACACAAATGGCGCCAGACAGGCCTGCTTGACGGTAATGCCGAGTTCCTCCTCAAGCTCACGAATCAGCGCTGTTTCCGGAGTTTCGCCCGCTTCGACCTTACCGCCGGGAAACTCCCACTGTCCCGCCAGTTGCTTGCCGTCGGGACGCTGGGCGATCAGCACGCGGCCATCGGAATCAACTAGGGCAGCGGCAACGACAAGAACGGTTTTCATCTAGCTTCTATAATCGCCGTTGATAGAGATATATCCGTGCGTGAGGTCACAGGTATAGACATGCGCGGACGCCCGGCCGACCCCGACATCGACGCTGATTTCCAGTTCCTGGTTCTTCATGTAGGCGCTCATGGCCGCTTCGTCGTAGTTCAGCGACACAGCACCGTGTTCGGCAGCCACCAGACTGCCGAACTTTATCCCTAAGCGTTCGCGCTCGACCGGCTCCTCGGTCTTGCCGACGGCCATGACGATACGGCCCCAGTTGGCGTCTTCGCCGGCGATCGCCGTCTTGACCAGCGGGCTTTCGGCGATCGACTTGGCGATCTTGCGCGCCGACGCCGGGTTGGACGCGCCCGTCACATTGACCTTGACGAACTTGGTGGCGCCTTCGCCGTCGCGGATCAGTTGCGTCGCCAGCGAATGCATGACGCGCTCAAGCTTTTCCTTGAAGTCGGCCAGGCGCTTGTCGCCGGCGCGTGCGATGCGCGGCGCGCCGGCCGCGCCCGTGGCGAATAGCAGGCAGGTGTCGTTGGTCGAGGTGTCGCCGTCGACCGTCACCGAGTTGAACGTGGTGCGGGTATAGAGCGCCAGCAGGCTTTGCAACACACCCGGCGACAGGGTCGCGTCGGTGACGATGAAGGCCAGCATGGTCGCCATGTCGGGCGCGATCATGCCAGACCCCTTGGCGATGCCGGCGATGCGCACGCCGACACCGTCGATCTCGGCAGTCTCATAGGCACCTTTCGGGAAGGTGTCTGTGGTCATGATGGTCTGGGCGGCGTCGTGCCAGGCATCGGCGCGCAGGTTCTTTTCCAGCTCATACAAACGCGCAGAGATCTTGGCGTCGTCCAGCACCACGCCGATCACGCCGGTCGAGGCCAGCATGATATCGCGCTGGCGGCAATCGAGGCGGCGCGCCAGGGCCGAGGCCGTGCGCCGTGCCGCATCGGCGCCCAGCTTGCCCGTAAAGGCATTGGCGCAGCCGGCATTGACGACCAAGGCACGGATGTCCTCGCCGTCATTGGCTTCGAGCTGCTTCTTGCACCAGTCAACCGGCGCCGAGCCAATGCTGTGTCGCGTAAAGACGCCGGCGCAGGTCGTGCCCTCGACGAACTTCATCAGCAGCACGTCCTTGCGCTCGTGTTTGTAGAAGCCGGCACGGTCGGTCGCCATGACGACGCCAGAGACCGGCGGCATGTCCGGCAGCGGCACGGCCAAAGGCGATACGGCCAGGCCAGGCTTACCCGGGGCAGCGACGGGCTTGGTCCCGTCGGCATGGGGCGCAAGCGACGACACCAGTTCCGCCCCCTGCTGCACGGCGCTCTTGATGGCATTGGTCAGGGGATCGAGCGCGCGTTCCAGCTTCGGCGATTTATCGCTCTTCGAGGGTGTCTTGGCCATGTGCGCTTCCCGTCAAAATCCAGCTTCCGGCCTTAATCGCGGTTCGCCGCCTTTGCAACCGCGCGGACAAAAAAAGACCGCCGGTTGGAGGCGGCGGTCTTTGTATTCTTTAGTTGCCGTTCTTCTTCGGCAGGGGCGGGGTCGCCGCCAGAAGTTGCGATGTGC
>CAMLPZ010000264.1 GCA_946482045.1 uncultured Asticcacaulis sp. | reverse complement strand
TGAGAATGGCGCGGACGACATCCATGCCTTCGACCACCTTGCCGAACGCCGCGAACCCCAGCTTGTCGTCGGTGCCGTCCGGGCCGGCGTCCAGGAAGGTCATGTCACCGACGCAGATAAAAAAGTCGCCCTTTCCTGAGCCGGCGGCAGCCCCGCGCACCAGTGAAATGGTGCCGTCGGTGTGCGACAGGCCCGTCTGGCTGGTCGGCTCATGCGCCACAGGTGAAAGCGCACGCCGGCTGTCGCCGCCCTGGACAAGGCCGCGATCGTTCGGGCTTTTCATGGCGCGGTAAAAGACGCTGGCGTCGAGCTTTTTCTGATCGACATAGCGCAGAAAATTGGCCGTCGTCAGCGGCGCCCGGCCGGCATCGAGATCCAGAACGATATCGCCCATGCCGGTCGTCATGCGGATGCGGACAAGCTTTTCGGCTGGCGTGTCTTGCGCCTGAACCTTGCCGCCCAGTACCGCCACACCCGCCAGCGCCAGGCTGCCCGCCAGAAATTTCCGTCTCATGCGCGTCTCCTTTGGCGCACTATCCGCTGTTCCAGGTCCGACCGCAAGTGCATTTTGTTCTTGATTTGTTCTGGTCGAGATTTTAGCCTTGTGCCATGCCCAAGGCCGTCACCCACCATCCCGACGTCAAAGACGACAATGCCGTCCTTAAGCGTGCGCATAAGGGCGCGGCTCGGTGTCGAACCGGCCGAGCCCGCGTTTCAACGCCGCAGACAGGTATGACGTACATGACGGCTGGGATGATGGCTGGACACACGAGGACCGGCGGCAACTCGAACGCCGCAAGACAATCCTCGGCATCGACACGGCGCGCAGCATCATCAGCCGCAACACCTCGCCCGATGTCGGCTTCAGCCAGTCGATCAATCCGTACAGGGGCTGCGAACACGGCTGCATCTACTGTTTCGCGCGGCCAAGCCACGCCTTTCTCGACCTGTCGCCCGGGCTCGATTTCGAAACGCGCATCTTCCGCAAGCCCGATGCGGCGAAATTGCTGCGCGAGGAACTGACGGCGCCGAAGTACAAGGCCGCGCCCATGGTGCTGGGCATCAATACCGACGCCTATCAGCCGGTCGAGCGCACGGAAAGGATCACCCGCGCCTGCCTCGAAGTCCTGCTTGACCTGCGCCACCCCATAAGCCTGATCACCAAGTCGGCCCTGATCCTGCGCGATCTCGACCTGCTGGTGCCGATGGCCTCCATGAAACTTGTCAGCGTCACCCTGTCGGTCACAACGCTCAATCGCAACATTGCGCGGGTCATGGAGCCGCGCGCCGCCACGCCCCAACGTCGCATCGATGTCATCCGGTCGCTGAAATCGGCGGGCATCCCTGTCGGTGTGCTTGCGGCGCCATTGATCCCCGGCCTGACCTGTCACGAACTGGAAGCCATATTGAAGGCCGCCGCCGAGGCCGGCGCCGGACGCGCCGGCTATACGCTGGTCCGCCTGCCCTACGAGATCAAGATCCTGTTCGAGGAGTGGCTGCGCGAACACTTTCCCGACCGGGCGCAAAAGGTGCTGAACCACATCCGCGACATTCGTGGCGGCAAGCTCAACGACTCAACCTTCGGCCAGCGTATGAGCGGCACCGGCGTCCACGCCGCACTGATCGCGAAACGCTTCGACCTCGCCGTGCGCAGATATGGACTGGATCAGTGGAACCACGAGAAGGATTTCAGCCTGTTTCGCGGCGGCGACCGCCAACTGTCACTCTTTTGAACCGGCTTCATACGGAACCGGCTTGAGGTCGAGGAACTTCCAGACATGGACATAGGCGCCGTCGCGCGTCAGCGTATTGTGCTCCGAACCCGGCATGCGGATAAAGGTCTTGGGTTCATTTGCCAAGGCAAACAACCGCTCGCCGTGATGAAAGGGCACCACGGAGTCGCGGTCGCCATGGATGATCAGCAGCGGCATGTGGACGTCCCTGATGCGTTCTCGACTCAGGAACTGGTCCTGCATCAGCCACGATACCGGCACGAAAGGATAGCGTTCGGACGCCACATCCACCGTGGCGGTAAACGGCGCTTCCAGGACAAGAGCGCGCGCCGGACGCTGGGTCGCCACGTAGGTGGCAACGCCGGTGCCCAACGAATGCCCATGGATGACGATATCCTCGGGTTTGTAGCCCTGCGCCTTCAGCCAGTCATAAGCCGCCACCCCATCGGTGAACAGGCCCTTTTCGCTGGGCTTGCCGGTCGAATTGGAATAGCCGCGATAAGAGACGGCCAGGTAGCCTACGCCCTGCTTGTGCATGCGGATATAGCGCCACTTGCCCAGATCCAGCGTGCCGCCCTGGCCATGGAAAAACAGAAAAACCGGCTGTCCCGGCTGCGGCGGCTCAAACCACGCATTCAGCCTTTCGCCGTCCGGTGTCTTGAGCGTGACGTCCTTTATCGGCAGCCCGCCCGTGTCGCGCGTCTCAGGCACCGGCTTGATCGTATAGAGGATATTGCGCTGGTTGACGTAGAGATAACCGACAGCCGCAAGGTAGGCGACGGCGAAGACCACTGCCAGAACGCCCAACGCCATCATCAGTCGGCGCAAGAATATATTGCCCTTGCCGGCCATTCCACCCTCCCCGCATCGCGATTTTCCTTCTGTAGCAGAGGTTTGGAGCAGCGCAAACCACGCCCAGTTCAAACCAGTTTACAAAGCAAACTAGTTGGCGTATATCGTCGTTATCGGACGTCTTCTTGCCGGACGTCACCTTCATGGAAACAGGAGAGACCGCCATGACCACAGTTGAGAGTAACGGAGGGCGCTGGCACGACCTCGACGCCGTCCGCGCATTTGCCCTGCTGCTGGGCATCGTCCTTCACGGCGTCATGTCGTTCATGGAGCCGCGTTTCTGGGTCGTCGGCGATGTCGCCACCGATCCGGGCGCCAATCTGGCCTTCTATGTCATCCACATCTTCCGGATGACGACCTTCTTCGTGCTGGCCGGTTTCTTCGCCCGCCTGCTGCTGCAAAAGCGCGACGGCAATGTCGGCGCCTTTCTCGGCAACCGTTTAAAGCGCGTCGGTATTCCGCTCGTCGCCTTCTGGCCCCTGGTGCTTACGGCTATCGTCACCGTCGTCATCTTCGCCAACATGCCGGCGCCGGGATCGGCCGCCGCGGCTGCTCCGCCCCCACCGCCGCCAGCTATCACCGCGGATACGTTTCCGCTGACCCATCTTTGGTTCCTCTATGTCCTGCTGCTGCTCTATGCCGGCATGGCGGTCATCAAGATCATCACCGACGTCACCCGTATCGGCGCGCCGCTTGGCCGCATGCTGGACAAGCTGACGGGCCTTCTGACCAAGGCTGACATGATCATTCCATTGCTGGCGCTGCCGCTGGCCACGACCTTCTACCTGAACAGCGAATGGAACATGTGGCTTGGCATCAAGACACCGGACACCGGCATTGTTCCCAACACCATGGCGGTCGCCGGCTACACCACCGCCTTCACCTTCGGTTGGTGGCTGCACCGTCGCGCCGACCTGCTCGATCATTTGGCCAGCCGCACCTGGCTGTACGGTATCGCGGCGGCTGCTGGCACCTGGGCCTGCCTTTACCTCAATGGCGGCGCGGCGCCGAGCGGCGCACTGGTCAAGGGCTCGGATCACGCGCTCTACTGCATCGTCTATCCGATGACGGCCTGGGCCTACGCCTTCTTCCTGATCGGGGGCGCGCGTATCCTGCTCAAGAAGGAGAATGCCATCGTCCGTTACCTGTCGGACGCCTCATACTGGGTTTATATTGTCCACATCCCGCTAGTCATGTGGCTGCAGTATCTGCTGAAGGACTATGACTGGCCTGCCGCTCCGAAGATCGCCATCGTCGTCTTCGGCACACTGTTCGCCGGTCTGTTGAGCTACAGCCTCATGGTGCGCTACACTTTCATCGGTACGATTCTCAATGGCCGCCGCCGCAAGGAAAAGAAGCTGTCCGCTACGCTTCAGGAAGCCTGATGGCCAATCCGGCTCACTATCGCAGAAACGCCTGCGTCGATTTCGACGCGGGCGTTTCCCACAGGAAGACGACGCGCATGAATGCCGAAGCCGAAAATGCCCAAAAGGATCTGGCCTTTCTGAAAGCACTGGTCAATGAAGGCCCCAAGGCTCAGGCCACGGCGGGGCACGTTTTCATGGTCGGCGGCGGCTTGTACGGTGTGCAGGCCCTGCTCTACTGGGCACAGATCACCTTCAAGCTGACATGGCCGCCGCTGGCGTTTTTGTTCGTCGGCTTTGCACCCGTCGTCCTTTTCGTCGTCTTTCTGGCCTGGATAATCTGGCGCGATCGCAAGGACAGCCAGCACGGCGTGGCGACGCGGGCGATGAATGCTGCATTCGGCAGCGCGGGCCTGGCCAATCTCGCGATGTGCGTCGTATTTGGCTACGTCTCATCCAGCGAAAAGAACTTCCTGATCTGGCTGCTCTACCCGCCGGTGACCGCAGCCCTGCAGGGCGCGTGCTGGTATGTCGCCTACATGATCCGCAAAAAGCTCTGGCTGGGCGCCGTCTCGGCCGGCTGGTTTGCCACAGCCATGGCGCTGGGCTTCCTCATACGCGACGTCGCCAACTACCTGCTGCTGTTAGGCATTGCGTTGTTTGTCCTGATGGTCGCGCCGGGCTATGCGATGACCCGTCATGAAAGAGACCGTCATGGACATTGATGAAACACAAAAGGACCTGGCCTTTCTAAAAGGCCTGGTCAGTGAAGGCCCCAAGGTACAGAGGTCGGCCGGCGAACTGTTTCTGGTGGCGGGCATCGTCTACGGCATTCAATGCCTGCTTAATGCCGCACAGATTCTGTTCGGTCTCGAATGGCCGCCCCTTGCTTTTTTGATTGTCGGCTTCCTGCCAACGGTCATTTTCTTGGCGTGGATCATCTGGTTGGCGTGGCGCAACCGCAAGGACAAGGTCCAGGGCGTTGCGACGCGTGCCATGAGCGCCGCCTTCAGCAGCGCGGGCCTTGCCAATCTCAGCATGTGCGTCGCCATAGGCTGGGTGTCCTACACCGAAGGCAACTTCCTGATCTGGCTGCTGTATCCCGCCGTCGTATCGGCTTTGCAGGGCGCATGCTGGTATGTCGCCTATATGATCCGCAAGCAGCTATGGCTGGGGGGCGTGTCCGCCGGCTGGTTTGCCACCTCTGTCACTCTGGGCTTTCTGATCCGCGATCCAGGCAGTTACCTGCTGGTGTTCGCCGCGGCCATGCTCGTCCTGATGGCCGTGCCCGGCTATGTGATGATGCAGCAAAGCAAGGCCGACTGACCATGGCCGCCTTCGACGTCAATCGCCTGGACGATGCCATCCACGGCCGCATGCGGCTGGGTATTATGGCGTATTTGGCGGATGCCGAAGCGGCCGACTTCAATGAGCTGAAGGACTTGCTCGACGCGACCCAGGGCAACCTGTCGGTCCACCTGCGTAAGCTGGAGGACGCAGGCTATATCGAGATCGTCAAGAGCTTCCAGGGCCGCAAGCCGCTGACGCGCGCCCGAATCACACCGGCCGGCCGTAAAGCCTTTGCCGACTATCTCGAAGCCTTGTCGAAGCTGGTGGAAAAGCGCTGAACGCCAATTTTACGACGCAGCACCTGGCAATGCCTGACCACGGCATTGCATTCCAAATGTGAGGAAATCTTAGCCGAACAGCGGCTGATGCGTCACGGCGAATACGAGCATGGCGAACACCACCCAGAAAACCGACGCGAACGAGAAGGCATAGACCCAACCCATGGGGTTGCTGAGGGTCATGACTTGGACTTCTTGAACGGACACAGATACGGCAGGTGGTTTCATCAGACTCAACGCCCCTTTACTAGCGGTGAAGACGTACCTTTTATATGTCTCACCAAAACTGGAATTCGCTTCCTCGTTGAAAAGCCTACATCGCAAACGTTTTCGACGCAAGTGTCGATTTCTTTATTTCACGGTA
>CAMLPZ010000263.1 GCA_946482045.1 uncultured Asticcacaulis sp. | reverse complement strand
CTTTACCGCAGCACCGACGGCGGCAATAGCTGGTCGCTGGTTCCGGGCGCACCGACGGGCCTGCTCCCGCAACAGGGCCAGATCGGTCCTGACGGCAACCTCTACATCACCTATTCGCGGGCAGCTTCGGGGACGAGCGGCGGCGGGCCGAGCGGCCTGGATCATGGCCAGGTGTGGAAGTACAATGTTGCCGGCGGCAACTGGACCAACATCACGCCTCCGAACGACAGCCAGCAACTGGCCGGCTGGTTCGCCGACTACGGCTTCTCGGGCCTGTCGGTCGATCCGGCGCATTCGGGCACTGTCGCCGTGATGAGCGTCAACCGCTATGACGGCCACGGTGAGTCGCTGCACCGGACCACCAACGGCGGTCAATCCTGGGTTAACGCTACCGCCAACGTCAATGTCAACCTCAGTGCGGCACCCTGGAACGGCACCCGTAGCTATCTCGGCAACTGGAGCGGCGTAGCGCTCGATCCGTTCAACACCAACCACGCCTTCGTCACCTGGGGTGGCGGCATCATGTCGACCCAGAACCTGACGGCCTCCGCCAGCGGTGGGACCGTCAATTTCACGCTCGATCAAAACGGCGTGGAAGAAACCGTTCCGCTCAGCCTGGCGTCTCCGACCGCCTTCCCCTGGGGTGGTTCGGTGCCGTTGGTGAGCGGGATGGGCGATGTGTGCGGCTTCTTCCACACCAGCATGACCCAGGCCCCCGCGGCCGCGCACTCCAATCCCAACTGCGGCAACACCTCCTCCCTCGATTGGGCCAAGAGCGCCTCGAACATTATGGTGCGGGTCGGCATATGGGGAAGTGCTCCAGGCGCCATCTCGTATAACGGCGGCTACAGCTGGTCTCCCTTCACCAGCACACCGGCCGGTGTCACAAATGACAGTGGCGGCAACATCGCAATCAACGCCGACGGCAGCTCCATCGTCTGGGCGCCCGGTGGCAGCGGCGTCGCGCCGGTCGTCTCGACCAACAGCACCTATAGCTGGACGTCGACATCGTTGCCGGCGGGCATCGCCGTGGTGGCCGACGGCGCGAACGTCAACAACTTCTACGCCTATGAACGCACCAATGGTAAGGTCTATGTCAGCACCAACAAAGGCGTAAGCTGGACCCAGCCCGTTACGCCGATTGCATGGCACACCATGATCACGCCGTTCGGCAAGTCCTGCGACGTCTGGCTTTACGGCTACAGCGGCCTGCTGCACAACACGACCTGCGGCTCGGGCACCTGGAGCCAGGTCTCCGGTCCGACGAGCATTCAGGCCATGGGATTCGGTAAGGCGGCGTCCGGCCAGTCCTACCCGGCCATGTACGTCGCCGGCACCTACAACAATGCCAAAGGCGTCTTCCGCTCGGTCAACGGCGGCAGCACCTGGACGCGGATCGACAACGCCCAGAATCAGTACGGCGGCTTCCGCATGCTTGTGGGCGACCCCAAGACCTTCGGGACGGTCTATGGGGCCACCAACTCCGGCCGTGGCGTCGTTTATGGAACGTCTCCGAACTGACCCTGATACCCGGGACCAGCGGCGACCGCGCCGCTGGTCCCATCCCGTTGCTGCACCCAATTCGTAAGTTCTTACCTGAGTAAAACCCATGAAAGCGATACAACACTTGTCGGGCGCCGTTCCGGCCCTGGCCCTGGTCGCCCTGCCAGCCCATGCCCAGGCTTACGCGGACCCTGAAGGCTCGGGCGCGATCGTCGGCGCCCTTCACTGGATACAGGGAACCCTGCTGGGCACGACGGCGACCGTGGTTGCCGTGATCGCCGTGGCCTTCTGCGGCTATATGATGCTGACCGGCCGCCTGAACTGGCGCCACGGCGCCGCCGTCATCCTGGGGTGCTTCATCCTCTTCGGCGCGACCAGCATCGTCGCCGGAATCCAGACGGCGGCCAGTGGTGGTTTCTGATCATGGACACGCTCGACCGTGACAGGCTTTTCGTAGCGCTGACCAAGCCGCAGATGTTTCTGGGCGTAACCTACAGTTTCCTAATCGCGAACGTTATCATCACGACGGAACTGTTCCTGATCTTCAAAGCGCTTTGGGTCATCGCCGCCGCCCTGGTCATTCACGCCATCGGCTGGGTTGCCCATCTCTACGATCCACGTATTTTCGACATCTGGATTGTTACCAGCTCACGCTGCCCGCATGTCGCGAACCGGTCGCTATGGGGGTGCAATTCCTATAGTCCATGACCAGAGTAGCTTACGAAAAGGAAATCCGCGGCGGCGACCGCCTGCCGTATCTCGCGCATGTCGACGACAATACGGTGATGCTGGAAGACAAGCGTCTTATGCAGACCATCGTCCTGAAGGGACTTCTGTTCGAGACCGCGGACACCAGTGAACTCAATTATCGCAAGGATCTGAGGGATGCCGCGCTCAAGGCGCTCAGCGCCTCGCGCTTTGCACTCTACTACCATATCGTCCGCCGCCGCGTCGAACCGGCGCTTGATGCGGATTACGACGACGCGTTCAGCCGCGCACTGAACGACCGGTGGCGCAAACGGCTGGATGCCAAGGCGCTGTATGTCAACGATATTTACGTTACACTCCTGCGCCGGCCGACACAGGGCAGCAAGGGCTTTGTTCAGCGAGTCTTCGAAAACCTGTCCGCCGATGCCAGCCGCGCCGACACCGAACTGCGCGAGGCTTTGCGCGACTTGAACGAGGCGCGCGAGGTCCTGATGGCCTCGCTGGCGGCGTATCGGCCGCGCGTCGTCGGCGTCTATGCGCGGGACGGCAGGCGCTATTCCGGAATTCTCGAATTCTTGGCGCAGATCTACAACGGGTTCAGCCAGGCAAGACTTCTGCCGGATGGCAAGCTGGCCTCGCACGTACCAGCCCGCCGCCTCAGCTTTGGACGCATCACGGGTGAGCTGGCGCCCTATGCGGAACAGGACCGCCGCTATTTCGGCATCCTGTCTATCAAGGAATATCCCGGGACCTCGCGGCCCGGCATGATCGACGAATTGCTGCGACTGCCGGCCGAATTCGTGCTGACCCAAAGCTTTGCCTTCGTCGATCGCGATCCCGCATTGCGCCGCGTCAACCTGGCGCTCCGCCGTATGCGCGCCAGCGACGACGAGGCGATCACCTTGCGCAACGAACTGGCTGGCGCCAGCGACGACCTGGCCGCGGGACGCGCCATCTTCGGCGAACATCACATGACCCTGATGCTCAGCGCCGCAGACGAAGGCGAGGTTGCGCAGGGGCTGGCCGACGCCCAGGCCGTGCTGGCGGATCTCGGCATCGTCGGCGTGCGTGAGGACCTGGCGCTCGAGCCGGCCTTCTGGGCGCAGTTTCCCGGTAACATGCGCTTCATCACCCGGCGCGCGCTCATCGCCGGACGCAATTTCGCCAGTTTCGCTTCATTTCACAATTTTGCGATTGGCGAGCCGCGCGGCTACTGGGGTGAGGCGGTGACCGTCCTCGAAACGACGGCCGCCGGGCCTTATTTCTTCAACTTCCACCACGGTGACCTCGGCAATTTCAGCGTTATCGGCCCGTCCGGCTCGGGCAAGACGGTGGTGTTGAACTTCCTGCTGGCCCAGGCGCTGAAGTTCAAGCCGCGGCTCGTCTTCTTCGACAAGGACCGGGGCTCGGAGATCTTTATCCGGGCTGTTGGCGGTCGTTATCGCAGCCTGCGCCCCGGCGCCCCCTCAGGCCTGAACCCCCTGGCCCTGGAGGCAACCCCGGCGAACCGGCGCTTCCTGATCGAATGGGTCTCGCGTCTGGTCTCGGCGGACACCGCGCCGAGCGCCGAGGACCTGGCGGTGATTGAGGCGGCGGTCGACGCCAACTTCTCGGCGCCACCCAGCCTGCGCCGCCTTCGCGCCTTCGCGGACCTGCTGCGTGGCGCCGATCGGCCCACGGCAACCGACCTTCATGCCCGTCTGCGTCCCTGGTTCGGTACCGGAGAGCACGCGTGGCTGTTCGACAATCCTGAAGATCAGGTCGGACTGGATGCCGCGGTGGTCGGCTTCGACATGACGCAATTGCTGGACGCGCCGGCGACGCGGACGCCGGCCATGATGTACCTGTTCCATCGCGTCGAGGAACGCCTGGACGGGGCGCCCGCGATCATCGTTGTCGACGAAGGCTGGAAGGCGCTGGATGACGATATCTTCGTGGCCCGTATCCGCGACTGGGAAAAGACCATCCGCAAGCGCAACGGACTGGTGGGCTTCGTTACCCAGAGCGCCCAGGACGCCCTGGCCAGCCGCATATCCTCGGCGATCGTGGAGCAGGCGGCCACGCATATCTTCCTGCCCAATGCGCGTGCCCAGGCGGCAGACTATGTCGACGGTTTCGGACTGACCCAGCACGAGTTCGACCTGATCCGGTCCTTGCCCGACCACGCCCATTGCTTCCTGATCAAGCATGGCCGCGAAAGCGTCGTCGCGCGTCTCGACCTGACCGGCGAAGCAGAAATGCTGCACGTCCTGTCAGGCCGCGAAAGCGCTATCCGACTGCTGGACGAAGTGCGCGCCATGGTCGGCGACGACCCGCACGACTGGATGCCTCCCTTTCTGGAGAGGCTGGCATGAGCGGCTTATGTCCCGTCACGACTGGCGCCGGGGTTGTCGAGCGTCTGGCGAGCTACGTCGAATGCCAGTCGAGGCAGATTGAACTCGCGGGTTTCCAAGGCGGCGTGTGGCACGGCCTGCCAACGGCCCTGATCGCGGTGCTGATGGCGCTCTATGTTGCCGGTATCGGCTATCGCCTCGTCCTGCATCATCATCTTGATGCGGCCAGCCTGATCTATGCGGCGCTCCGCCTGGGCTTCGTCATCGCCGCGGCGACGACGTTCACTACCTATTCCGCGTTGTTCTACAACGTATCTACCCAGGGGCCGGGGGAACTGGCGTCCATGGCGCTGGCCCCCACCGGATTGCGGGCTCCTTCGCTGACCGAGGCCAGCCGCAGCGCGGCCGGGTATCTGGAAGCCTTGGCCGGGCCAGCGCGAGCGGAGCCGGTGCCTGCGACGCCGCCATCCGGTGGCGATCCGTCCGTTGCGCCGCCCGTGGCGGGACCTTCGCCGGCCACTCCGGGCCAGGATCTGGACAATGCCGTTTTAATGCTCTCTTGCGTCGGGTTCAGCCTGGCCGCGCGCATGCTCCAGGCCATCGTCCTGGCCGTGGGGCCGCTGTTCATCGCCGCCGCCCTTTTCGATATATCGATCGGCCTCTTCGTCGGGTGGCTGCGGGCGATGATCGCCCTATTTGTGGCCCAGACGGGCTATGCGGTAAGTGCGGCGCTCGAATTGTCTTTTTTGGCACGAGATCTCTCGCATATGGAGCAGATGTCTCCCGATCCTGGCGCTCCTTTGCTTATCGGGCTGTTTTTCCTTGCAGGGTGTACGGCCATCACCGTGGCCGCGGTGATGGCAGCGAGCGGGTTCCAGCCTGCCGACCTGATCCGGCGCGCCGGCAGGTTTGTGACCGCGCGAACGGGAAGCGAGGCGCCGCCGGCCCCACGGTCTCCCTGGCCGGTCCCGGAAATTCGGGCCGAGGCCCCGGTTTCGCGCGCGCAGCGGGTCACGGACGCGGTCGGAGCCTTGGCGGTGGCCGACGAGCAGCGACAGAACAATAGCCGGGGAGGGGGCAGCGCCGCGGCTTCAGCGTGGGCAGGCTCCGCGGACTCTTCGGCGGGTGCGGGGCCGGGCTTGCGGCGGCCGACACATATGCGGGCATCAACGGGGGCGGCAAAGCGGGATTTGATTTCATGAAGGCAGACACAAAATCCTACTATCCGGACAGCTCGAGTTGGGCGCAAAGCGAGGCCGACGGGGCGCGGCGTGCCCGCAACCGGGCCTGGATCGTTGCCGGTGCGGCCGCCCTGGTCGCTGTGGCCGAAGCCCTGGCCCTGGCCAGTCTGGTTCCGCTCAAATCTACAAGTGTCGTGCCGGTCCTGGTCGACCGGCAGACTGGATTTGTCGAGGTGCTGGACAAGGATGGCAGCCAGACCCTGCGCGCCGACACCGCCCTGACGCG
>CAMLPZ010000262.1 GCA_946482045.1 uncultured Asticcacaulis sp. | reverse complement strand
CCTACAACGATCCTGACCTGACCCTGTCGAAACTGGCGCAGCGCCTCGACGTGCCGGAACATCGCCTGCGCCGTGTCATCCATCTCGGCGAGGGGCAGCGCAATTTCAGCGCCTGGCTGAATGGTTATCGCATCGAGGCCTTCAAAGCGCGTATCGACGAGGACGAGACCATCCTGAATCTGGCCCTGGCCGTCGGCTACAATTCGCTGTCGGCCTTCAATCGCGCCTTCAAGGCTGCGGAAGGCATGACACCCAGCGCTTTCCGGGCGGCGCGGAAGGCGAATACGAAGGCAATGATCGAACCGATGCCGGACACGCCCAGCGCCACATAAGGTGACGGGATGAGCGTCGCGGCGGCCACCGACATCAGGGCGGCGATAAGCCCGGCCATGCGGAAGGCATGCTCGGCCGGGTTCAGCCATAACCGCCAGCGTGACGGCAAGAGCATCCGGACCATGTCCCACCCGCCATAGGCCACCAGGCTGCCGGCCGTGGCGTAGACAAGGGCCGGTTGCCAGTTGAGCATGCCGTCGATCCGCGCCATCGTGAAGAGGCCGACCCCCGCCATGAAGACCAGGATGGCTGGCCCAAGATCGCCAATACGCCGGCCATTGCCCTTCAGCTTCAGGGCGCGCACGCCGGCCCAGAGGTTGTAGCTGATGATGATGCTGGCGCCCATCAGGTCCAGCTTGCCGCGAAAGACAAAAGCGCCGATGAGCGCTGTCGTCACGCAAATGATCGCCAACCCGACGGTGGTCCGCCCGGTCAGTCTATGGACCGCATCGCCTTTGCGGCGGGCCAGGACAAAACTGCCGGCGAGGATAGCCAGCGAGCCAGCGGTAATGTGGGTGAAGATGTTGAGCGCATGGAAATCGGGCATGGAACCTCCTGTTGAAGAAGATGTCATGCGGCGAGCCACGCGCCGTTTCCCGCCGATTTTTGAAATCACTCAGGGTTTGGCAACAAAAAACCCGGCGCGACGGCCGGGTTTTTCAAATTCGTTATGAAGCAGGCGTTTAGGCCTTGGCTTCTTCCAGCTTCGCCTTGATCTGCTTCTTCAGGCGACGGGCGCGCAGAGACAGGTCGGCGTCGTCAGCCTTGATCAGGAAGGCGTCCAGGCCGCCACGGAAGTCGAGCGTGCGCAGGGCGGCGTTCGAGATCTTCAGGCGATAGGACTGACCCAGCGCTTCCGAAGCGAGGGCGGTTTGACGCAGGGACGGCAGGAAGCGGCGCTTCGTCTTGATGTTGGAGTGGCTCACGGAATGGCCAACCATCGGGCCGACACCGGTGAGTTCGCAGCGACGCGACATGGGTTCCACCTTAGGAAAGAAAAAATGACAGACATGCCTGCGGCGAAGCCGAGGCTTGAAGAGGGGCGTTCTATAGGCAAAGAGGAATGTGAGGTCAAGGGGAAAACGCCGCTTTCGCACCATGGCCGGCGAAGGGTGTGGCTCACATGAAAAAGCCCTCCGGCGAACCGGAGGGCTTGTCTCTGTCCGATCAAGGCGCGCTTAGGCGGCCTTAGTCAGATTCTTGTTGAGGATGGCGACGGCGGCGTCGCGATCGATCTTTTCAATGGCGGCGACTTCGCGGGCCATGCGGTCCAGTGCCGATTCGTACAGCTGACGCTCGGAATAGGACTGCTCCGGCTGGCTGTCCGAACGGTGCAGGTCGCGCACGACTTCGGCCAGCGAGACCAGACAGCCCGAATTGATCTTGGCTTCATATTCCTGAGCGCGGCGCGACCACATGGTGCGCTTGATGCGGGCGCGGCCCTTCAGTGTTACCAGGGCCTGAGACATGACGGCGTCAGCGGCCAGGTGGCGCAGGCCGGCCGTCTTGGCCTTCTTGGTGGGGACGCGCAGCGTCATCTTCTCGTGGTCGAAGGTGACAACGTAGACTTCCAGTGTCAGGCCCGCAACTTCCTGGGTCTCGACCGCGGCGACCTGACCGACGCCGTGCGCCGGATAGACGACCTTGTCGCCTACGGAGAAATCATGACGGGTGAGGGTAAGGGTATCTGCTGACATCTTTAAAGCCTTTCGCTTCAAAAGTGGAACAGGATGGCAAGTCCCATGTCTTTACAACCGTCAGAGGCGCAGGCTTCGGCCGGGGAGGGCTGAAACGCGGACCTTGGGAACGCAAAAAAACCACGCCGTAGTACAGACTATTTCTGCAAAACGGGTGGTGCGCTGAATTCCTGACTTAAGACAAGATTCTCATCCGACCTGTGTCGATGGTGCGTATCAGCTCCAGGAAAAGCGGAACCGAACGCATGAAACAAACGAAGTTTTGCGTGGAGCGTATGGTCTGTGCCGGTGGCTTTCGGATGAAGGCCAGAGGCGTCGGGAGGCCGTTGCGACTCTTGCAATACGTTAGGATATATCACAAATTTGCGACAAGATAAAGTCTCGTCCCCACGGGGAGCGTTCACATATAAAGACTTTATAAGTCAATGGCATCGCAAGGGAAATTGGTATTTTTATACCTTTAGTATCCGCGCGACTCTAAAATATTTTTCATTAAGTCCGCTCACGGTTCGCATTATAGCGTTAATGCGCAGCGGCATAGAGCCAAATCGATACTATCCCCAGACTTTGCAGCCCCCCGATCAGGTAGAGGCGCGCCATGAAGACGTCCGTGCGGCGCTTGTGCCTTACCCATTGCGCCATCAGTAACGACGCAGGCCATCCACCCAGCATCGCCAGCGTAAACAAGGTTTTCTCAGGAATGCGGCGGGAACCGCGTACCGCGCGGCTCTTGTCGTGAGACCACAGGATAGCGGCCATCAGGTTAACGCTTGTAAACCAGATGGCGATGATCACCCACAGCGTCTGCGACATTTCAACGCACGGTGCGCGATTACTTGCCGTCGCCGGGTTTTTCGGAGAAGTACTTCTCGAATTTGCCGGTCTCGCGTTCAAATTCTTCGCGATCGGCGGGCGGTGTGCCCTTTTCCGAGATGTTTGGCCAGATGGCGGCGTACTTGGTGTTGATCTCCAGCCACTTGGTGCCTTCGTCCTCGGTGTCCGGCTTGATGGCGTCCACGGGGCATTCCGGCTCACAGACACCGCAGTCGATGCATTCGTCCGGATTGATGACCAGGAAGTTTTCGCCTTCGTAGAAGCAGTCGACCGGACACACTTCCACGCAGTCCATGAACTTGCACTTCACGCAGGGGTCGGTGACGATATAGGTCATAACGCTTACAAGCCTTTAGAGCATGACTTCTGGAAATTCGGTGGCGTCATGCGGCAAACTTAAGCCCTCGTCAAGCGGGTGACACGCCATTTGTTCTAACGCCAGGGTTTAGGACTGTGATTCGTTGATTTTATAGAGGGTTTGCGCTTCGGCCGCCGGGCCGCGACGCTCGCCGGCGTCGAGGACGGTGACGTCGATCAGGCGCGCACCCAACGCGAAGATCAGCCGGTCGCCAGGCTTTATCGATTGCGAGGCCTTTTCGACACGAGACACTGTGCCGAAGCGTTCCAGCCGGACGTGGCCGCTTTCGCACATCTTGGCCGACAGGGCGCGCGTCTTGAAGAAACGCGCACGCCACAGCCACACATCGAGCCGGACATGGGAGGGAGTATCGGTCATGGTTTGGGATATTGTGCGTGGGTTGGAGAATGTAAAGTGTGTTGCAGCAAACCCCTCACCCGGTTCGCTTGCGCGAACCACCCGCTCCCCTCAAGTGGGGCGAGGGGAAGTACAGTTCGTCGGCTCGGTAATGCCCTCTCCCCGCTTGAGGGGAGAGGGTTGGGTGAGGGGTTGTTTCAACACGCTCAAAAGCTCTTGTGATAGCGCTGTCAGGCGGTTAAGGTCGTCGCCGGTTGAAACCGATTACAAGAGTGGCTGAACACATGCCGCCGCAGGGAGACACACAATGAAACCAGCTTTTAAAAGCTTGCTGACCACCTGCGCTATCATGGCGCTTTGCACCGGAACGGCCTTTGCCGCGCCGAATCTGAAGCTCAATGAAAAAGGCTATTTCGAAGCGCCGGGCCTGAACGTCACGGTGTTTGCTGACATCTATCCCGACGGGCACCAGACCGGCGTGACCATCATCCAGCACGGCACGCGAATCGCCGCCAATGGCGATATCCGCCTGGAGCCGTCGCCCGGCCAGTGGTCGCCCATGCCGGCCAGCGAAGGCACCTTGACCGTCGACAACGCCACCGGCACTGTCTCGCAGACGCTGAAGTATCCGGATGACACCAAGAACCGCAAGGGTTTCAACCCGATCGAATACCCGGACCTGAACTTCAGCTACAAGGTCCGCGTCACGCCGATGGAGGGCAATGCCTTTAAGGTCAGCGTCGATCTCGACAAGCCGCTGCCGAAGGAATGGGAAGGCAAGGTCGGCTTCAACTTCGAGCTTTTCCCCGGTGAGCTGTTCGGCAAGGCCTGGCTGATGTCCGACGCCAAGGGGCAGAACCAGGGCGGCATCTTTACCCGCCAGGCCAACGGCCCGATGGAACAGGACGGAGGCCAACTGGTCGCCGCATCGCTGGCGCGCGGCAAGACGCTGGTCGTCGCGCCCGACAACGATCTCCAACGTATCCGCTTCGAGAGCCAGACGGGCGAACTCAGCCTGCTCGACGGCCGGGGCAATTTCAACAATGGCTGGTTCATCGTCCGGGAGCTCACCAAGCCCGGCGCTACCAGGGACGCCATTACCTGGGTCGTTACGCCCAATACCGATCCCGACTGGCGCTATAAGCCCGTCGTCCAGGTGTCGCAGGTCGGCTATCGTCCCGGCCAGGAAAAGATCGTCGTCATCGAGCAGGACCCGCGCGACAATGCCGCGCCGCCAGTGACACTCTACAAGCTGACCGAAGCCGGCAAGCAGAAGGTCGCCGATTTCGACACTAAGCACTGGGGCAGCTTCCTGCGCTACAACTACTTCCGCGCTGACTTAAGCGCCGTGAAGGACCCCGGCATGTACGTCGTCAGCTATCGCGGCCAGGAGACGCACGCCTTCAAGATCGGCGAGGACGTCTTCGACCGCCACGTCTGGCAGCCGACGCTGGAATACTTCCTGCCGGCGCAGATGTGTCACATGCTGGTCAAGGAAAAGTATCGCACCTGGCACGGCATCGATCACCTGGATGACGTTCGCATGGCGCCGGTCAACCTCAACCATTTCGACGGTTACCTGCAGGGTGGATCGACGCTCACGAAATACCAACCCGGCGACCACGTGCCGGGTATGGATCGCGGCGGCTGGCACGATGCCGGCGACTATGACCTGCGCGTCGAATCGCAGATGGGCACGGTGTGGCTGCTGTCAAAGATGGTCGAGGAGTTCAAGCTCGACTACGATGCCACGACGATCGACCAGGATAAGCGCATCGCCGAAATCCATACGCCCGACGGTAAGAACGACGCCCTGCAGCAGATCGAGCACGGTCTCTTGAGCGTCGTCGGCGGTTACAACGCCATGGGCCGCACCTATCGCGGCATTATCGAGCCTTACCTTGAGCAGTACACGCTGCTGGGGGACGTCACGACCCAGACCGACAACCTGATGCACGATCCGGCGCTGAAGCCGGGGGAAAAGACCGGTACGCATTCGTCGCTGACCGACGACCGCTGGGTGTTTACCGAGGACAACCCCGACCGCGAACTGGATACGGCCGGCGGGCTGGCGGCGGCCTCGCGCGTCATGAAGACATATAACCCACAATTGTCGGCCGATGCGTTGAAGGCCGCACAGGACCTTTACAGTAAAGCGTTCGACCGTGCGAAGAACGTCAAGGCCAAGGTCTTCGCCCTGTCGGAACTGGCCCAGACAACGCGTGATCCGGCGTTGATCAAGAAGCTGATCGCCATGAAGGGTGACATTGTCGCGAATATCGACCGGACTGGGCCGGGGCTGGCTTCCGCCATGCCGCTGATCAAGGACAAGGCCTTCCGCCGCGAGGTTGCTGCCGCCGTCAAGGCGCACCAGGAGAAGCTCGCCAAGGAAGCTTTGGAGACGCCTTATGGCGTGCCGTACAAGCCCAATATCTGGGGCGCC
>CAMLPZ010000261.1 GCA_946482045.1 uncultured Asticcacaulis sp. | reverse complement strand
GAGCCGGGCTTGGCGTTGCGGAAGCTCTCGAACGCCAGGCCGCCGTGCATGGCGCCGGTCCAGTTGTCGTTCGGGTCCTGATAGATGCGCCACGACACGCCCGCCTGTTCCAGCACGTCAGGAAGCGTCAGCCATGGAAAGGCGGAGCCCTGGTATTGATAGCCGGGCTCGGGCAGGGCGCCCTTGACCCAGCAGCGCATGTTGTTGGGTTCAGAGTCGGCCTCGGTGCCGTTGATGCCCTGGGCGCGCAGCTTGGGGTCGTGATTCGATCCCGACCAGAAGACGATGCGGTTCGGATCGGTGCCGGTGGTGATCGAGCAGTGATAGTGGTCGCAGATGGTGAAGGCTTCGGCCAGGGCGAACTGGAACGGGATGTCGTCGCGCTGGTAATAGCCCATCGAATAGGGGTTCTTGTACTTCGGCCAGAAGCCGAACTTGCCCTGGTTCCAGGCAGCCTGGCTGTCCGAGAAGCTGTGCGGCGTACCCGGTACGGCGATGGCGTTGGTCTTTTGGGTATTGAGGTGATAGGGCGGGATAACCTTCTCACCGTCCGACTGCTGCCAGACCGGACCCCCACTCATCGGGATCGGGAAGCGGTCGCCGAAACCGCGCACGCCGCGCATCGTGCCGAAATAATGGTCGAAGGAGCGGTTCTCCTGCATCAGGATGACGATGTGCTTCACGTCTTTGATTGTGCCGGTGACGCGCTTGGCCGGCAGGCTGGCGGCCTGGGCAATGGCGCTGGCGAATGGCGTGGCGGCCACGGCGGTGCCCGCACCTATCAGGCTCAGGAAGGAACGGCGGTCGGTCTGCGTCATGGCGGATATCCTTCGTGGAATATGGAATTATTCGGATAAAAGAGTGCGAGGACCGGCTGGGGAATTCGGTCCTCGCTAAAGTCCCGAGAAGCTTAGAACTTCGTCGAATAGGTCAGGTAGAAGCTGCGCGGCTTGCCTTCGAACGGATAACCGTAGAAATAGCGGTCGTCCGTATTGGTGTACTCACCGCGGTTGAAGGCGGCGCCATAGAAGTTGTTGCCGTAGCCGTAGCGTTCCGCATAGTAGGTGTCGAACAGGTTGGCGACGCGCAACTGGAAGCGGTGTTGCAGGTCCTTGCCGGCCAGGAAGGTCAGGGTGCCGTTGACGACGGTGTAGTCACCGAAGTTGTGACGGAACTTTTCGGCCGGACCACCGGTTGCCCATTCGGGGCCTTGGGTCCGCGACAGCAGTTGCGCCTTGATGCGGCCGCCCTTCGATTCCCAGTTCAGACGGCCGATGACGAACCATTCCGGCGTCTCGTTGATCTGGATGCCCTGGCGCGGACCGCTGGCAGCGGCGGCATCCTGGGCGGTGTACGAGAACCCGAAGGACCATTGATTGCCGATGCTGAAGTCGGCGTCGGCGGTCAGGCCCTTGATCTTGGTGACAGCCGTGTCGTTGTAGTAGGTATTGACCGAAACATTGGTGCCGTTGACGTTGACGACGACCGGGAAGCCCGAAGTCGTGCGGATACGGTTGCTGATCTCGGTGTCGAAGGCGCCGATTTCACCGGAGAAGGTGAAGTTGCCGGCGACGTGGCGATAACCGGCGGCCACATTGTAGGTCTCGGTTTCTTCGGTTTGCAGATCCGGATTGCCGATGACCGTGAAGGCTATGTCTTTAGAGGCTTCCGGCGGACGCGGATTGTTGATGTAAAGCTCGTTGGTCTGCGGCAGGCTGTAGGAGGTGCCGCCGTTGGCGCGGACGTAGAAGTTGCCGACCGGGTGTTTGAAGCCGAACTTCCAGATCGTCTTGCTGTCGAAGGCTTCCGAATAGTCCTGGCGGATGGCCAGCGAGATATTGGTCGCCGGACTGAACGGCAGCTTGGGATGGAAGTCGAGGAAGACGCCGGTCGTCGTCGAATTGTTGTCCGGCGTCGCGAAGCGCTTGTCGGAATCATCGGCGTAGGAAACGTATTGCACGCCGGCGACGACTTCCAGGAAGCGGTTCAGGTTCAGCGTGGTGCGAACCGTGGCGCCCTGCTCCTTGAAGCCGGAACGGAACTGGTTGGTGGTGCCGAAGCCGTGTGCGAAAGCCGGCTCGACCGCACCGGTCCAGGCGCCGCGCGGGATCAGAGGACGGGTGGGGTTGTTCGGATCCACGCACCCCGCGGCAACCTTACAGATTTCCGGATAGAGTTCGGCGTTCCACAGTTCCGGGTTGGAGTAGTAAGCCGAGGCTTCGAGGAGGACATTTTCGCTGAACCGCTTGGTGAAGGAGATATCGGCGATCGGATAGCGCAGGGTGTTCGGCGAATAGCTTTCACCCGACGGGAACGGGTCCTGGAACAGGCTTTCGGTATAGATGACGTTGGCGCGCAGCTCGGTATTGTCGTCGATCTTCCACAAGTACTTGGCGCCGACGTGGTTCTTGTTGAGCGGATAGTCCTGGATGCCGCCCGACAGGGCGACGTTATCGGTGAACTTGGCCGGATCGAAGATGCGCGGGCTGTCTGTGGCCAGCATCGACCCGTAGAACATCAGCGAGTGCTTGCCTTCTTCGTCGAGCGGGAAGGAATAGTTGCCCCAGACTTCGCGGGTGGCGAAGGAGCCGTAGGAGACGCCGAATTCGCCCTTGGTCGTGCCGTCCGGCTTCTTGGTAACGACGTTGACGACGCCGATGCCGCCGTTGGAGCCGAAATAGAGGCTGTTGCCGCCACGGAAGACTTCGATATTCTCGATCATGTGCGGGTCGATGGTCGTGGCGCCCCAGATGTTTTCCAGCGCCGGTCCCCGGTCGTAGAGCGGCACGCCGTCCAGCGTCACCAGGGTATCGCGGTCCCCGCCGCCATCGAGGCGGATGGTGAATTCGCCTTCATCCGGCGAGTAGCCGACGTTTACGCCCTTGACCAGGAACTGGGCCGCTTCGGCGAAGTTGACCGAGCCCGATTGGTCGATCTGTTCGGCTGTGATGACCTGAACCTCGGTGCCGTAGGCCGACAGCTCCTTGGCGACGGTCGAGGCCGTCGAGCGCTTGCCCGTAACGGTCACGACCGGCTCGGCATCGGCGTCCGCATTGGCGCCATTGTCGGCGTAAGCCGCGCCTGCCAGGCCGCAGCCCAGCGACACGAGCCCCAGCAGGGACGCGTGGTAACGTATTGTCTTCAAGACCATGATGTAACCCCATTTATGGCAGGCCGCGAGTGAGGAGGGCGGCTGACTGTTGGGGGAAGCTAGTTATGGCGTGTGACAAAAGCGTCCCGTTTTCATGACGCATTAATGAAATTTACTCATTTTTTATAGTTTATAAAATTGAGATTGCCTCAATCATTAAGGCTATGTATGAGCCCTTCGCGTGGCGCGTGCGCTACATTTCCGCGTAGGTTTTGTGAAGCTGGTGGCCAGTCGTCACCGAAGTTTCACGCCTGTCTGTCGGGAATCAAACTATCCTGACCCTTCCGACGGCTCTTTTTTCCGATACTTGCTTGAAACCCCTTCCTGATTCTCCCGGGCCCGTACCGGTCGACAACGCCCTGGCGCGCATCCATCTCGCCTATCCGGGACTGGCCAAGGGCGCCCGCCGCATTGCCGACTATGTCATTGCCCAGCCAGGCCGCATCGTGCAGATGTCGGTGACCGAGCTGTCTGAGGCGACCGATGCATCGGAAGGCAGTGTCATCAATTTCTGCCGGAAGCTGGGCCTGTCAGGTTTTCAACAACTCAAGCTCAGCCTGGCGCAGGAAACTGTCCGGCCGGTCCAGTTCATTCATGAAGACCTCGATCGCGACGACGATGTCGATACGGTCTGTCAAAAGATCTTCCATGCCGGTGTCCAGGCTCTGCATGACACCTTGTCGGTGCTCGACCCCGGCGCTTTGAGCCAGGCCGTTGATATCTTCCGCGCCGCCAAACGCATCGAAATCTACGGCATCGGCTCGGCCGCGCCGATCGCCGAGGATGCGCATTACCGGATGCTGCGCATCGGATTGGACGCCAAGGTGGTCATCGACAGTCATGTCCAGGCGATCAGCGCCTCGCGCACCGATCCGAATGTCGCCGTCCTGACCGTGTCGCACTCGGGCGCCACCCACGAAACCGTTACCTCGACCCGTCTGGCCAAGGCGGCAGGTGCGAAGACGGTGGTGATCACCAACTTCGCCCGCTCGCCCATCCAGTCCTACGCTGACGTCGTGCTGGCGACCATGGCGCGTGAGACCTTGTTTCGTACCGAGGCCATGACCAGCCGCATTGCGCAACTCTGCGTCGTCGACGCCCTGATCGCTGCCCTGGCCCTGGCTGACTACGAACGGTCGACCACGACTCTGAAGCAGACATTCGAGACCCTGTCGATCAAGCGCTTTTGAGACGGTGGCTTACAGTACGTATCGTGTTTTTAGACGGAGTTCCCTACCTTGCAATGTGCATAGGAGGGTATCATGGCAGTTCTCGAACGTCTGGATGTCGCTATTAACGCAGCCCATAGCGAGGCGCGTGAAATTATCGAGCTTGATATTACCACGAATGACTATGCGGAGCTGATGGAGTTTGCAGCGCAGTTCGACACTCAGCAACTTGAAGAACTGCAGCTCAACATGTTTGAGCAGACCTATCGCGGGTATCCTCTGATCATCAACCGCACCCTTAGAGAAAGCGGTATTCTTCGCGAAGACGGCGCCGAAGCCTTGCCCGACGATGCAACCGCCCATCTGAATGAACGAATTGCAATAGGCGGGACGCTCCTGAATCGCGAATAAACCCTGGCTTCGCATTCACATGCCCGCGTGGCTTGACATCCAAATTAAATTAGAACAAAAAGTGAACAAAATGCCGAAGAAGTCGGTATTAAGGATGAGAGCCATGCCCAGGATAGTGCCTGCGGATATAGATCAGCTTCGCCAGCATATCTCAAGGCTGGAGGGAGAGCGTCGTGTCGCGGGTGTATTGCCGTTCGGACTTGACGCGATCGATAGCCGCCTGCCGGGGGGCGGGCTGGCGCTGGGCGCACTCCATGAAATCGCCGGATCAGGAAAGGGCGCCGTCGATAGCGCGGCGGCCGGACTGTTTGCCGCCGGTATTGCCGCGCGCTCGCAAGGCCTGGTGATGTGGTGCGCGGGCCGCAGCGACCTGTTCGCACCGGGACTGGCGCAAGGCGGGCTCTCGCCGGGACGCGTGATTCATGTCGAAGCCGATGACGACAAGGGTGTGCTGGCAGCCTGTGAAGAGGGCTTGCGTCACGGAGGTCTGGGCGCTGTGGTGGGCGAGGTCGCGCGCCTGTCGATGATGGCTTCGCGCCGGCTGCAACTTGCTGCTGAAGGGAAGCGTACCTTAGGCCTGATGTTGCGGCGCTGGGATACGGAAAAAGAGGCTGCGCAGTTTGGACTGCCGACGGCGGCCATGACGCGCTGGCGGGTGACCTCTATTCCATCTGCGCCGCTGCCCGTGCCCGGTATCGGGCGGGCGCGCTGGCGGCTGGAACTGCTGCGTTGCAAGGGCGGGCAGACCGCTGAATTCGATGTGGAGGCGTGCGATGGCCAGGGTCATCTCGCTCTATCTACCCCGCTGGTCCACCGACCGGCTGCGGCGGCGGATGAGCGGCACCGCGCCGCCTCCTGAAGTCCCGCTGATCCTGAAGGGCTCGGATGGCCGGCGGCGTGTGGTGTTGGCGGCCGACCACGCTGCCGAGGCGGCTGGCATACGGGTCGGCATGCCGGTGGCCAAGGCACAGGTCCTGGTCAACCCTCTCGTCATCCACGACGCAAACCTCGCCGCCGATGCGGCCGATCTGGAGACGCTGGCGCGCTGGGCATTGCGCACCTATTCGCCGCTCGTGGCCGCCGATCCACCCGACGGTGTGGTGATGGAGATCAGCGGCGCGGCGCACCTGCATGGCGGCGAGACAGCCCTGCTGGAAGGACTGGTTCGCGCCTTGGCCGACAAGGGTTTCGAAGCGCGTGCCGCCATCGCTGACACCTGGGGCGCTGCCCATGCCCTGGCGCGGTTTATCCCGAAGCCTGTCTTTATCCTGCCGAAAGATACGGGTGGCCGCGCCCTACCATCGCTGCCTATTGGCGCATTGCGTCTGCCGCCCGGCATGGCCGAAAGCCTGCACGTCC
>CAMLPZ010000260.1 GCA_946482045.1 uncultured Asticcacaulis sp. | reverse complement strand
AGAAATTATCTCAAAAACTCCGGATATGGAGATAACTAATGTCATCACGCTCTAGCCGAGTTAGGCATAGCCACGCACCGAGTAATCGCACGCGACTTGCTGATGTTTCCCAACGAGACAATTACAGGCGTGATAGACGTAACACTTGCGCGGATGGTGGAATTGGGCGTCCCCCTTCCGTCATCGCCTCTGGCGATGCCACCTTCCCCGTGAACGGGGAAGGATAAACTCAGTTTCCTTCTGCCTCCACATACCAGGCAAACCACAGAGCCTCTTCTAGTTTGCCGCCAGCCTCTAGGAGTTTGGCAACCGGGTCAGGAAAAGCGTCACGCAGTTCCTGCAGGAAGTCGAATTCGGCCTGAATCTCCGCCAGATCGCGCAGCGAGAAGTCCGCCGCCATACGAACACGCACGTCCCACGGCAGATCTTCCGGTACATTCTGGCACGGATCAACAGCGACCCAATAGACCTCGCCGATGGCCTCGGCCGTCCGTAATTGCAGTTGGCCGCCAAGGTTGAGCAGGTTTAGCGCCTTCGCCGCCGCGATGACTGCGGGCAAATCTTCAACCCGCCAGGCGTACTCGTTGTGACGGAAATCCGCCTTGGCCAGGATTTCCGCCGGCAATCTGCTTTCAATGAGTTCAGACATTTAAATCTCGAAGGTTACCTGGATGGGCGCATGATCCGAAGGCCGGTCCCATTCACGGATCGTGTCGTGGATCTTGGCATCGATCGGCCCATTGATCCTATGCATCAGGCCCGGATTGAGCAGCACATGGTCGAGCCTGAGGCCGCGATTGCTCTTGCGGAAGTCGGCGGCACGATAACTCCACCAGGTGAAAATCTTCTGCGGTTCGGGGTAAGCAACACGGAAGGGGTCATGCAACTGCCCCGCATCCATAAAGGCGCCAAAAGCCTCGATCTCCGCCGGGGTGTGGCTGACGACGCGCAGCATCTGGCGATGGCTCCAGACGTCGAATTCACCGGGCGCGATATTCAAATCGCCGCAGATCAGCAGCGGATGATCTTTTGAGCGCTGGAACAGGTGTTCGCTCATCCGTTCATAGAATTCGAGCTTATGGTCAAATTTGTCGTTGCTCAGACGGTCCGGCACGTCGCCACCGGCCGGAATGTAGAAATTCCATATTTCGATACCGTGGACACGGATAGCCTGCGCCCGCGCCTCGCCGCGGCGGCAGAAGGGCGGCGACCCGATCGTCTCGAACGGCACTTTCGAAGCCAGTGCGACGCCGTGCCAACCCTTCTGGCCGGTGACGAGGATATGGGGATATCCCGCCGCCACGAACGCCTCATAGGGGAACTCGGACTCCTGACACTTGATTTCCTGCAGGCAGATCATGTCCGGAGAGGCGAGTGACAGAAATTGGGCGACCTGCTCCATGCGCAGGCGCACGGAATTGATGTTCCAGGTAACGAGAGAAAAGCGCATGATGTCCGGAAGCAGGGGGCAGCAGTGTCTAAATCACTGAAAGCCAAACAAAAAAGACCCGGTCCGAGGGCGCGGACCGGGTCAGATTTTGGCACATAACACGAAGAGAAAAAAGGGAAAACGCACGTCCAGAAAGTCTACCGCCGTAGTCCTTCTATGTGTGAATAATGACACCATTTCCAAAAAAGCGCAATGGTAAATGTCAAATTCGCATTATTTTTTTAACTGAGGCTTGTTGAGCACAAACAGTTCCGGCTTTAGCGGCGAATCAGCCGTCAGACTGACCAGTCGCACCGTCGTCGCGCGACCCTGAGCGTCGACGATCACCCAGTCCTTGAGCGTCAGTGCGCCGTTTGCACTTTGGGCAAAGTTCAACGTAATAGAGCCCTCCACCTGCCTGCGGCGATCGCGCGCCTTTAGCGTGAAGCCCGAAGGGCTCGATGATACTGCCGTGACAATGACCCCTTGATTGAAGCGGATCTGCTTCGACAGAAAGAGCGACAGCGGCGTCTCATCCAGCGGATAGGCGTCAAAGGATTTCAGGCGCGGGTCCCACATCTTGACCTGCTTACCGTCGGACACGATCAGCAGCGAAGACGGTGCGTCATATTCGAAACGGATCTTGCCCGGACGCGCCAGATACCAGGCGCCCTGGGTTTTGCGGCCACGAAAGTCGCTCTGTTCGAAACGGCCCTGGGCCGTGCGCAGGCCCTGAAGATAGTTGGTTGCCTTGGTGATGCGCGCCTGATCGGCGGCATTGAACTTTGGCGGCACGATATAGGTGGTGAAGTTGTTCTTGCCCGACTGGGCCAGGGCCGGCGACGTCACGGTCACACAAGCGGCAGCCAAGGTTGTCAGAAGCAGACGGCGGGTGAGCATGGTGTATCCTTTTCTCTTTATGTCATAGACCATTAAAGCCCTTCCCCGGCAATTCAAGGGCGCGAAAAAGACGCAAATTTCCGCTTTATGGCGCCAGCATTAAGCGCAGATGAACGGTGCAGATACCTTTTGCCGCAGGGGGGTTGATTGCCTGGTCACACAGGCCGATAGATGGGCGAGGAGATGCCTTATGGACGACCTTCACCCCATCGTTCCGCCCGCTCATCCGGTGCACAAGAAGCCGCTGCCAAGTTGGCAGTGGATACCGCAGTTCTTCATAAATCCGCTGACCATTTATTCGGAAGATTCGTTTCGGCTGACCTTTGGCCGGGCGCGGGCCTTGGGCGTGGACACGGTTGCCGTCGCCGACCCCGAAGGCATAAACCACGTCCTGAAGACCAATATGGACAACTATCTGCGCCCCATCGTCCAGGCGCGGCTGTTCCGTCCCGTAATGGGCAATGGGCTGTTCCTGTCGGAGGGCCAGATGTGGCGGCGGCAGAGGCGCATGCTGGCGCCGATTTTCAGTCCCGCCGCAATCAACGACCTGATCCCGCATTTCCAGTCCGCCGGCGCCAACATGATAAAGCGCCTCGAAGGGCTACCGCGCGTCCGTTTCAGCGAAGTCTTCCACCGCGCGGCGCTCGACGCCGTATTGAAGGCGCTGTTTTCGCTGCCGGCCGATGACAATCGCGCCCGCATCCCGCAGCTGGCCCGCCAGTATCTCGAAGGCGCGGGGCGGCCGACCGTGCTCGACGCCATTGCCCCGACCGAAGAGCATTTCGGCTGGGCCTCTGGCAATCGCCGCCGCTTTCAGCGTGAGTGGCGCACCCTCGTCGATGAAGTCATTGCCGCGCGCAAGGCCGCCGGTTCCGACGATAAGCACAAACGCGGCGACCTGCTCGATCTGCTTTTAGCGGCGCGCGATGCCCAGACGGGCGCCGCCATTGACGACACCGAAATCCGCGACCAGTGCGCGACGCTGCTGGCCGCTGGGTTCGAAACGACCTCCCGCCTGCTGTTCTGGGCCACCTATCTGCTCAGTCTCGATCAGGTCGAACAGGAGCGCATCCGCGACGAGGTCCGCGCCTTTCCTGTCGAGCGCGTCACCACCATGGAGGACATCAAGCATTGGCCGCGCCTCAGAAACGCCTTGCTGGAGGCGCTCAGGCTTTATCCGCCAGTCGCCTATGTCGTGCGCAAGGCCATCAATGACGATGTCATCATGGGCAACGCCATCACCGCCGGCACCGACGTCTGGATCAGCCCGTGGATCATTCACCGCCACCGCAAGCATTGGGACGACCCAACGGCCTTCAAGCCATCGCGCTTCGACGGCATCCCCTCGCCGTGGACCAGCCTGGACACCTACCTGCCGTTCGGCGGCGGGCCGCGCATCTGCATCGGCGCCGGCTTTGCCATGGTCGAGGCGCAGATCATCATGGCCAGTCTGTTGTCGCGCCACAGCATCTTGCCCGAGGACAAACGACCCGTCCTGCCGGTTTTCCGCCTGGCGACCGTACCCAACCGTGACCCATGGTTTGGCCTGCAAAGTCCGTAGGTTGCGCGCGCATATTTCTATGGCGCCGTCAGGCACACCACCTTATAAGCAGGCCATATTTTTCCTTAAGTTTGCAGAGTCATGGCCCGCTACAATCCCAAAGAGACTGAACCGAAACAGCGCCAGCGCTGGGACGACGCCCAGGTCTTCCTGACTGAGACCGATCCCTCCAAGCCGAAATACTACGTGCTTGAGATGTTCCCCTATCCGTCGGGGCGCATCCACATGGGCCATGTGCGCAACTACGCCATGGGTGACCTGGTGGCACGGTTCAAGCGCGCACGCGGCTTCAACGTCCTGCATCCGATGGGCTGGGACGCCTTTGGCATGCCGGCTGAAAACGCCGCCATGGAACGCAAGATCCACCCCAAGGGCTGGACCTACGACAATATCGCCAATATGCGCGGCGAGTTGAAACGCCTCGGCCTGTCGATCGACTGGACGCGAGAATTCGCCACCTGCGACCCGGCCTATTATGGCAAGCAGCAGAAGTGGTTCCTTGACCTGCTGAAGAACGACCTGGTCTATCGCCGCGAAAGCCAGGTCAACTGGGATCCGGTGGACATGACCGTGCTGGCCAATGAGCAGGTCATCGAAGGCCGCGGCTGGCGCTCGGGTGCTCTGGTCGAAAAGAAGAAGCTGACTCAGTGGTTCATGCGCATCACGCGCTTTGCCGACGACCTGATCGAAGGCCTGACGACGCTGGAACGCTGGCCCGATAAGGTGCGGCTGATGCAGTCGAACTGGATCGGCAAGTCGCGCGGCTTGCAGATGACCTTCCCGTTCGCGGATCGCGACGGCGGGGTCGAGGTCTATACCACCCGCCCGGACACCCTGTTCGGCGCGGCCTTTATCGCCATCGCCGCCGACCATCCGCTGGCCCAGACGGCGGCCGCCGCAAATCCGGAACTGGCGGCCTTTATCAAATCGATCAGCAAGGGCGGCGTCTCGCAAGCCGACATCGACACGGCCGAAAAGCAGGGCTTTAACACCGGTATCAAGGTCAAGCATCCGTTCAAACCCGGTGAGACGCTCGACGTCTGGGTCGCGAACTTCGTGCTGATGGACTACGGCACCGGCGCCATTTTCGGCTGCCCGGCGCACGATCAGCGCGACCTCGATTTCGCGCGTAAATACGACCTCAAGGTCACCGAAGTCGTGCTGCCGCAAGGCGCCGATCCGGAAGCCTTCAAGGTCGCGAACGAAGCCTATACGGGCCCAGGCACCCTCTTCCACTCATCCTTCCTCGACGGGCTGGACATCGAAGACGCCAAGAACGCCGCCATCGACAAGATCGAGAGCATGGGTCTGGGCCAGGGTGCGACCGTGTTCCGCCTGCGCGACTGGGGCGTATCGCGCCAGCGCTATTGGGGCTGCCCGATCCCGATCATCCACTGCGATGACTGCGGCGTAGTGCCCGTGCCGGATGACCAGTTGCCGGTGGTCCTGCCCGAAGACGTCACCTTCGATGTGCCGGGTAATCCGCTGGAACGCCATCCGACCTGGAAACACGTCAAGTGCCCGCACTGCGCCAAGGACGCACGCCGCGAGACCGATACGCTCGACACGTTTGTCGACTCGTCGTGGTACTTCGCCCGCTTCACAGATCCAAATGCCGAAGCCCCGGTCAACAAGGACGCCGCCGATTACTGGCTGGCGGTCGACCAATATATCGGCGGCATCGAACACGCCGTCCTGCACCTGCTTTACGCGCGCTTCATCACGCGCGCGCTGAACCACTGCGGCTACCTCGATGTCAAGGAACCGTTCGCCGGCCTGTTCACCCAAGGCATGCTGACGCACGAAACATACAAGACTGCCGACGGCCAGTGGGTCGAGCCGGCTGACGTCGAGGTTACGGCCGAAAGCGGCCAAAGGATCGCTAAACGCGTCTCGACAGGTGAGACCCTCGTCATCGGCGACAGCGAAAAGATGTCGAAGTCGAAGAAGAATACTGTTGCCCCGGGCGACATCTTCGATACGTACGGCGTCGATTCCGCGCGCCTGTTTGTCCTGTCCGACTCACCGCCGGAACGCGACGTGCAGTGGTCGACCTCGGGCGTTGAAGGCTCCTGGCGCTTTACGCACCGGGTGTGGGACCTGTTCGACGGCCTGAGCGAAGAAAATATTCCGTTCACGGATGAAAAGGCCGCTGCTGAGCTGCTCAAAGCCGCGCACAAGACGGTCAAGCTGGTTACCGAAGGCTTCG
>CAMLPZ010000259.1 GCA_946482045.1 uncultured Asticcacaulis sp. | reverse complement strand
TTCATCATGGTCACCGGCCGTACCAATTACGAGCTGTGCGGCAACCGTATCGGCCAGCCGCTGACCGAGCGCCCCGAACTGCTGGAGCAGCCCGCGATCGCCGCCCTTGCGTCCGCCGCCTTCTGGCAAATGAACAACCTCAACGCCGCCGCCGACCAGGACGACGTCAATCTGGTCACGCGCCTGATTAATGGCGGCGACAACGGCCTGGCGGATCGACGAACACTTACAGACAAGGCTAAACGTCTGTGGCAGGTCAGCGCGCCGGTTGCCCTGCCGCCGGCTACAGCCGCGACGACACCGGCCGCCCTGCCGCCTGGCGCCTTGAGCCGCTATTTCACGCTCGAGGAAATGACGTTTTCCTCGACGGCGGTGCGCCAGCAGATCGACAACACGCCATCGGCGGCAGTCCTGGAAAAGCTGCGGGAAACGGCCACGCAGATGGACGCGGTGCGCGAACTTCTGGGCTATCCCATAACCGTGACCAGCGGCTACCGGAGCCCGGCGCTGAACGCGCTGGTCAACGGCTCGCCGACGAGCGCGCACATGAGCGGCCACGCCGTCGATTTTGTCTGCCGACAGTTCGGCACCCCGCTTCAGATCTGCCACAAGATTGCGGCGAGCAATATCCGTTTCGACCAGCTGATCCAGGAAGGGACCTGGGTGCATATTTCGTTCGACCCACGCATGCGCCGCGAGATCAAGACCGCCAACTTCTCCGGCGGCTCCGCGACCTATACGCCGGGGCTGTAGCCGAGCCCAAGGCCCCACCACTCGCTCCGCTGGCACCGCACAAGTGTCGAGATTAACTACAGCGCGCTCCGGGCCATAAAACCCTTCAAATTGGATGAGACCGCAGGAGCTGAGCGCCGCCTGTACCTGGCCGGAAATTCGGAGCCTTGAGGCGAGTGCTAGCCGGCTAGCGCCGCAGGTACATTAGTACCTGCAAGCGACGACTGCGACGCAACCGCCCAAGGATGCGGATTTCCCTATTCGAAGCGGGCGAAAATGGACTGCTGCCGGGGCAGTTCCTGATAACGATGCACCCGCACGCCGAGGATCAGGCCGAAACCGGCCATGACCGTCAGCATGACGGAACCGCCGTAGGACACGAGCGCCATGGGGATACCCACGACCGGCGCCAGGCCCATCACCATGGCTCCGTTGATCAGGACATACAATGCAAAGGTTGCCGTCGTGCCGGCAGCCGCCAGGCGGCCGAAGTGCGAATGCGATACTGACGCCATGCGCAGCGCCATGAAAATCAATGCGCCGGCGAGGGCAAAGACCGCAAATCCGCCCGCAAACCCCAGTTCCTCACACACACCCGCCATGATGAAGTCGGTGTGCTTTTCCGGCAGGAAGTTCAGCTGCGACTGTGACCCCAGCCCTAGTCCCTTGCCGAGCAGGCCGCCGGAACCCATGGCGATCTTGGACTGGAGGATGTGATACCCGGTGCCGGAGGGATCGGCTTCGGGGTTTAGAAAGGTCAGGATGCGGTTCCGCTGATAGTCGTGGAGGATATATTGGAAGGCGATCGGCACCATCACCACCGCACCCGCCGCGGCCGCCGCGATGATCTTCCAATTGAGCCCCGCCAAAATCATGACGGCCGCGCCGGTAAATGCAATCAGGAGCGCGGTGCCGAGGTCCGGCTGGTGCATGACCAGCCCGGTCGGGACAGCGATCATCAGCGCCGGAATGATCAGCTTCCAGGACAGGTTGGCGTCCTTGGCCGAGGCTTCGTGATAGAAGCGCGCCAATCCCAGCACGATCGCCAGCTTCATGAACTCCGATGGCTGAAAGCTGAAGCTGCCGATTTCCAGCCAGCGCTGCGCGCCCATCCGGACGTCGCCGATCAGTTCCACGGCAACCAGGAGCAGCAGGGATATGGTGTAGAACGGGTAGCATATCCACAGCCACACGCGGAGGTCCACCAGCGCCAGGCAAAGCGTCAGCACCAGGCAGGTACAGAAGACGATCAGCTGTTTATAGGCCCAGGGTTGCCAGCTCATCCCGCCGGCGCTGTACTGCAACAGCATTCCGATGCTGGCGAGCGCGATCAGGCAGATGACGAAGACCCAGTTGATCTGCGTGATCTTGGAGTCATAACGCTCACGCTGACCAGGACGGGAAAGGGCTGAATCGACCATTGTTCTCTCCTAATCCGCTCTGGCGCCGGGATCGACGGGCACATCCACTTCGGCGCTGACCGAGGCAGACGCGTCGGCGTTCAGCTTGCCGGTATCGATGGCGGTATTGACCGGCCCGGTGATGCGCTTGCGGATTTCCGGGTCCTTGATCAGGGCCAGGCGCATGATTTCACGCGCCTTGGGCGCCGCGAACCGGCCACCGGCGACGCCGTGCTGGACGACGACGGCCAGTGCGTATTTCGGCTGGTCAACAGGCGCATAGCAGACGAACAGGCCATGGTCCTTGTACTTCCATTCGTTGGCCTTGCGGATACCGGTCTTGTCGTAGCCGCGCACCTGGGCGGTACCGGTCTTGCCGGCCATATGGATGTTCGGTCCCAGATCGAGCTGCGACTGGCGGTAGGCCGTGCCGTCCGCATCGTTCGAAACCCGGTTCATGCCCTCGCGGATGATGGCGAGGTGCGCTTCGGGAATGTCGATTGTCTTGAACTTCGACATGTGGTCTTCGAGATCGCCACCGATCTTGTTGACGAGATAGGGCTCGACCGCCTTCTTGCCGTTGGCGATGCGCGCGGTATAGGTCGCCAATTGGATAGGCGACACAAGGGTCATCCCCTGGCCTATGGCCGCTGACAGGGTCTCGCCAGGATGCCAGACGGGATCGCGTTTACGGTACTTGCGGACATATTCCTGATCCGGCAGCAGGCCCTTTTTCTGCCCTTCGATGCCGAGGTCTGGGTAGATGTGCTCCATGCCCAGCTTGCGGCCGGTGCGGGCAATGCGATCGATGCCGGCGCGGTTACACATGGAATAGAAATAGACGTCGCACGAATGCTTGATGGCGCCGACCATATCGACCGAGCCGTGGCCGCCAGGCTTCCAGCAGCCGAAGCGGCGGCCGAAATAGAAGGCGCCGCTGCAATGGACACGCTCGGCCGGATTGATGCCGGCATCGAGCAGGGCCAGGGCCGTGGTCATCTTGAAGGTTGAGCCCGGCGCATAGGTCGATCCGACGGCCTTGTCGAGCAGCGGCAACCGCTCATAATCAGCCAGCAGGCGATAGGCGTCGGTCGGGATGCCCGAGACAAAAAGGTTCGGGTCGAAGGCCGGCGTGGATGTCATGCACAGGACTTCGCCGGTATTGACGTTCATCATGACCGCCGAACCCGAGTCCTCGCCGAAAACCTCAAGAGCACGCATCTGGATGTCGGCATCGAGCGTCAGGGTGATGTCGGCGCCCGGCTTGGGCGGGATCATGCCTTGCGGATCTTCGGCCACGACCTGGCCCTCGGCATCGACCTCGACCTTGCGGCCGCCGGCGGTACCGCGCAATTGCGCGTCATAGGAGCGTTCGATCCCCGTCTTGCCGATCCGGAAGGAGGGGTGGCGCAGCAGCTTGTCCTCTTCCTCGGTGTAGTCGGGTCGGGCCTTTTCGCGTTCAAGATCCTTGGCATTGATCTTGGACACATATCCCACGACATGGCTGAAGGCGCCGCCGTAGTGGTAGACGCGAAGCTGGTCCATATCGGCAACGACGCCTGGGATATCGTTGGCGTAGAGGCTGACGCGCGAGAAGTCCTCCCAGTTCAGGTCCGACGCAATGATGGTCGGCACGAAGCGCTGGTTCTGGTTGAGATCGCGCAGGATACGCCTGCGGTTCGTCACCGCCTGCGGAAGTATGTAGGAGACCTCGTTAAGCGTGTCGTCGATATTCTTGACTTCGTTGCTCTCGATCATCACACGGAAGGACGGACGATTACCGGCGATGACCTTGCCGTTCCGATCGAGAATGTCGCCGCGCGGCGGCGGAATCAGGCGGAAATTGTACTGGTTGGCCGCTGAAAGCTTCTGATACTTGCCGCCTTGCAGAACCTGGAGATGCGCAAGGCGCCCCGTCAGAGCGAACAAGCCAAACGCGACCACGCCGCCCAGCACGAAGATGCGGCGGTGAAACGCCCCCTGGCGTTCATTGACATCAGTGAAGACGATCGACGGCTCTGCCATTATCCAAACCGCACATCTGCATGGACGTATTTATCCAGCATATAGGGCACGACCGGGAACAGCAGGGTCGTGGCGATCAGTTGCTCGAAGACGCCGACCAGGCGAACGATCGAGCCAGTGTCCAGCGCGATCAGGGTAACGCCCATGCCGAAAAACACGATCTCGGTCGCGACATAGATGCCGAAGACGACACGCCAGTCCTGGCCGGCGACGTAGCTGCGTACCGTGACCAGTACCCCGTAAACAATCATCAGCGTCAGCGTGTAGAAGCCGAGCGGCGCCGACCAGTAGACGTCGAGAAACAGGCCAAGCGCCGCCAGCACCAGCGGCGCCAGGTAAGACGGGCGGACCAGGGGCCAGACGAAGGCCAGAACCAGTGGCATGACGGGTTCGGGCAGGTGCAGGCCGAAGATGCGGATCGGAGTCGCCAGGACCACCGTTACGGCAACAGCCACGAGGGCCGGCATGAACAGCCATTCCCACGGCCCGATAACGCGCGAGGCGATGGCGCCGCGCAGGTTGCGGGTAATCGCCTTCTTGGGGCGCTGCCTGAACAAACCCCGGTCAAGCGGCGCTTTCATCAGTTGGCGCCCCCAGTCGGGGTTGAAGGCTGGGACGTAGCCGGCTGGGGCGTTGCAGGCTGGGGCGTAAACGGCCGCAGCTCTGGCGCCGACGACGATGAGGCGGACGCAGATGTGGCAGGGCGTGGCTGGGGTCTGGGCCTGGCCGGCGCTGGACGCGCCGTGGCCGAAACGGATGATGCGGCTGCGGCCGATGCCGGTGCGGCGGAACTGACGACCGCGCTGGCGCTGGTCGATGACGAAGCGGCAGCGGCGGGATTAACGGCCGGAAGCGCCGGCGGTGGCAGCAAGTCTGAGACCGGCGGCGTCTTCAGCAGCTGATCGGCATCAGGAAGCCGTGAGAAATCCTGGAACAACAACACCTTGACGAAGTCGATCGGGGCGCGGTCGGCATAGAGGCGGACACGCCAGACGCCATCGACGCCTTGGTCAGCCTCACCGACGGGCAGGCCGCGCGGGAAGATGCCGCCGTCGCCGGAAGTCAGGATCTGGTCGCCCTTCTTGATGACGTTCTTGCCGCGGATAAACTCCAGCTTGGGACAGCAGCCGCCGTCGCCCTTCATCATGGCGCGCGCATCGGTGCGCATGACCATGATCGGCACGTGGCTGGTGACGTCGGTGACCATCAGCACGCGCGACACGTTCGGGCTGACGCCGACAATGCGGCCGACCAGGCCCTGGTCGGTGATGACAGGATTACCAAAAGTAATCTTGCGGCTGGCCCCGGCATCGATCAGGCGGTTGTTGTTGAATGGCCCGCGCGTGACGGATACCGACCGCGCCGTGACGGCTTCGACCGCCGGTTCGGTGCGCAGGTTGAGCAGCTTCTCATAGCGCTCGTTGACATCCTTGAGCACAAAGTAAGCGTCGCGATACTGGCGCAACTCAGCGACCTGCTTTTTCAGGGTACGGTTTTCGCTGGCGGCGAACAGGTAGTCGTCGAGCCAGCTGGTGCCTGTGCCGACGACGTGGACAGGTGCCACCAACGCGCCGTTGACCGGTTTGGCGGCGCTGTCGAAGGCCCAACGGTCGCCATAGGTGCCGGCTTCGACCTCTTCGCGCCGGTCCCCTAGCAACATCAGGGCCGCGAAGATGCAGACGCCGACAACGATGGCCATGACCGCCCAGGTCACGGGCAGTTTGAGATGCTCGAAGTGCTTGTTGTCCCCGTAAGCCACTTAAGTACTTCCTTGGTTCCTTGCCAGAACCGGAACTGTTCGGATAGCAAACCTGCGGCTATCCCCCCGCAATCGAACGTTTTTGTCAGATAGCCGTCGCTTTTTATATGGAGCGATATTTAACCGAAAACCGCTTAACACTTTTCGGAATATCACTCTAGCGGTCAAGTGCGACCGCACCGCGACGCCATTATGACCAATTATGACAG
>CAMLPZ010000258.1 GCA_946482045.1 uncultured Asticcacaulis sp. | reverse complement strand
TTCGCGGCGTTCGGCAAGGTGGTCGAAGGCATGGATGTCGTCCGCGCCATTCTCAACGCGCCGGTATCGGCGACCGAAGGCGTCGGTGCCATGCAGGGCCAGATGCTGGCCCCCAAGGTGCCGATCGTGAAGACGCGGCGCGTCTAACCTATTCCGCCGCGACCGGTGCTGCCGGCCGTTCCGGCGGCGTTATGCCGTCGTCGAACAGGATGGCGCCCGGACGGCTGGAATCGAGGTGGAAGCTGGCTTTCAGCGGGCTCTTATTGCCCTTGTAGCCGCCGGCTAGCTTGATGATGCGTGCATAGGCGATTTTGAGCGGTTCCAGCCAAAGGTTACGGCTGGCTAACTGCGGTTTCAAACCGAACCAGCGCCGCAGGAGGCCGTTGGCGTAGATCAGGTTGGCACGCCAGATCGCCTTGGGCGTCATGAACTCGATCGACAGCGAGACATTCACCATGTCACGGTTGACGATGCGGTGCGGCGCGTTCTGGACCCAGGTCAACATTTCGCCGGGCTTGAGGTCATGGACAAAAGCCAGGCGATCGAAGGCCCGATCGAAGGGCATCTGTTCGTCGGACTCGCGCAGTGCAATGCCTTCCAGCGCAGTGTCTGCAACGCAGGGCGCCTGGGGCGGATAGAGGTAGACGGTCTTCACGCCGCGGATCTGCCACAGCATGACCAGTGGAATGTCGAGGTGGTAAAAGACGTGAGCATTGGGCGACGAAATCAGCAGGCCCAGATCGGGCTTCAGCGTCGAAATGCCTGTCTTTGTCGAGATTTCCTCGAACAATCGGTCACACAGGGTGCCGACGGCCGGATCATGGTGGTTCACTTTACGCAGATTCAGCCACAATCGGCCGGAGCGCACGCCTTCCATTAACTGGCGGCCGTCGAGGTCGCTGCCATCACGATTGCAGCGACGCCCGAAAAACCACTGTTTCCAGTTGGTCGGGTCGTAGCCCATGGTGAAGACCTCGACGCCCTCGCGCGGAAAGCGGTCGATCAGCGCGATCAACGCGTCGTCGGAAAACAGTTCCGAGGTGTGCAGGTCGTGATTGAACAGCAGGTTGTCGCGCGTGAAGCGCTTTTGGTGTTCGGGTGTCCAGTGAAGCAGGTCTTGCATATTATCTCCCCGGCGCGTTGGCGCGCAGCAACGCCTGGCCGTAGAAACCGATCTTGAACGGCGGGAACCACATCAGCTTGCCGAAGCCGCGCGCCGCCTTGTCGAGGCGTGGGGCGCTGTCGCGGCTGCCCATCAGGTAAAGCGCGCCACCGATGACCGAGAACAGCACCCCCTGCACCACGCCTTGCAGCATCCAGCCGATGCAGGTCAGCGGCTTATGGCCGAGTGCGGCCGAAAAGCTCGGACCCTGGCCATAGGCGAAGGCCCGGCGAAGCGTATAGTTGAGTGTCGAACGCGAAGGCGGCACGTCCTCGAAGACCGTGGCTTCAGCCGACCAGGCCATGCGCGCGCCCTTGGCCTGCAGGCCGTAGAACAACTTGTCATCCTCGCCGCCCATGTCGTTGTGCTCGGTGCAGAACGGCTTATGCGGCGGCATGACGGCGCGGCGGATCAGGCTGTTGCCGCAGCCATAATAAACGTCGATCGCTTGGGAGGCGTCCGGCCCCTTTCGCGAAAAGAAGGCTTCAAAATAGTGCGGATATTGGACGCTAACGTCCATCAGGCGCGCGGCAACAGGGCCGAAGACGACATCGGCGTCGAACCGGGTTTGCGTGTTCAAAAGGGCCGAGAGCCACGTTGCCGGCGCTTCCTCGTCATCGTCCAGAAAGGCGATGAAGTCGCTGTGCGCGGCGGCGACAGCGCTGTTGCGCGCATTGGCAACACCGGTTTTCGGCTCGTGGACATAGGTCACGGCGATGGGCGCCGATGCTGCGAATGCCGCCACCTGGGCGCGGGCCGAGGCTTCTGGGCTGTTGTCACAGATGATCAGGCTGAGCACGACGTCATCCAGTCCCGTCTGTGCGATGACCGAATTCATGGCCAGGGCCAGGCCTTGCGGCCGGCGGAAGGTCGGAATGATGACGCAGACACTGCGCATGAAGGCGCGGTCGGAAGCGGAGGTCGTGGGAAACGGCAGGGTGTCCATGGTCACAGTATGCACGAACTCCGTTTAGCCTTGGTGAACCCGCTGGCGTTTTGCTGCGTTGGAAAAAGCGAAGGCTACGCCACGCACCCGGCTGAGCGTATCGAGCTCCAGCGTGGCGATATGGTCGAAGCGGCGATTAAGGCGGGCAAAAGCGTCGTCGACACGGGCGCCAAGTGCCTTGCGCGTGTCGAGCGTCATACGCTCGATCCTGGCCTGGAGACGGGCGGGCGGCGCGTCGGAATAAACTTTGGTGTGGCGGACCGGGAAGGTCGTATTGGAGAATATCGCCTTGTACTTCTGGTCGCCGGTCGACAGGTCGTAATAGTTGACCCCGGCCGCGCGCAACGGCTCTGGGCACAGGTTCAGAAACAGCTGGCCGGGCGAGAAGGCCGAAAAGGCGGGATCGTAGCTCGACACCCACGGATGGGCGCGGTCGCCGAGGCGGACGCCGAAATGATAAAGCGTAGGCCTGTCACCAGCCATAAGCGTGACCATGAAACCATGCAGGCCGCTTTCCGGCGCCGACAGCAGGTGCGCGAACAGGCGCTGAACCCAGTCCGCCGCCAAAAAGTCGTGCAGGCCGGTGTCCCGCGTCTGCTGCCGCTTCAGGGCGATCATGGCGTCGAACCGCACAGGATCACGATCCCCGACGATGAAGCGCAACGGGCCGTGCACCTCTTCGATGTTGCGCGTCAGTCGACGGATATTCTTGAGCAGCTTCTTGAAGGCGTTGTTCGACGTGTCGCCTTGCGTCATGTCGATGGCGAAGGCGTCGTCGTTCTCGGCGTCGGGCGTCTCGCCGAAGACGTGATACGGGTCGATAAGGCCTATCGCCTGGTAGGAGTTGATGCCGGCGGCCTTCAGGACCTCGCCGATGCGCAGGCCCGGCAAAGGATGGGTGATCAGGGCGCTGTAGTCCGAAAACGGCGCGCCCGCGGGACGGGCAAAGGCGCCGGGACGGATATGGACCGGCAGGAAGCCAACCGTCTTGCCGCCACGGCGTACGACAAGCACGCGAACGTCGTCGCGCACGCTGGCAACCGCGCAAGCAAATTCCGGCGAGAGAAGCGGTGAGCGGAAGGCCGGGGTCTCGGCCTGCATGGTGTGCCAAAGGGCTACGTCATGATCCGAGAGATCACTTGCCCGAACGCGTTCACAGGTCAGCATGCCAGCCCTTGGTACAGTCATTGTCGTCAGTCCGTAAAACTGCAAGAGCCGGGCCATGGTTGCACTTTAGCACACATATTTCGGCGAAAAATGCTGCGGCGCCAGGAAAGTGTTTCGTGATGTCAATGTCGCTGGACGTTTTGACAAGTATGCTTGACAAAAACTCGCGACTATTGTAAAGGACGCTTGTCATCAGGAGGTTAGGCAATGACGGCAGAAGGCTTAAAACGTCTTTATCTGGGCTATATCGTAGCGGCTGCACTTGTAGGAGGTATCACCTCAGGATCGTTTGTTGCGGGTCTTGTTGAGCCGGAACTGGCGATAAAGCTGTTTCTCGCTTTCTTCTGCTTCACTTTCGTTGTCGGCCTGCCTTTGATGTGGGTGTGGTGGCGCAAGGTCGATGAAGCCGTGCGCGAAGCGCACAAATGGGCCTGGTTCTGGGGCGGTTCGATTGGCATCATGCTGGGCATATTCCTGGCCGCCGCAAATGTCTTCATGAATGGGCAGCTTGTCGCGACCCTGCTGGTATCAAGCGGCTTCGGCGCCTACCCCTTCGAAGCTGGGCTTATCGCCATGACGATGCTGGTGGCTTATGGCTATATGGCCGCCTGGGCACTCTGGTGGTGGAAGCATCGCTGATGAACAACCGTATCAAGGTCCTGCGCGCTGAGCGGAACTGGTCTCAGGCGGAACTCGCGGACCGGCTGAAAGTGTCCCGGCAGACCGTCAACGCCATCGAGACGGGCAAGTATGATCCGTCCCTGCCCTTGGCCTTTACCATTGCAGGCCTGTTCGGGCTGAAGATCGAAGACATTTTTTCGCCGGAATGAACCGGCATCGCTATCCCAAAGAGGGGGAGTTATGACTATCAAAACCTTTGTGGCCAACAGCCTGCACCGGGCGGCAGGCTTTGTGCTCGGTTTCGCGGCGCTGGGTCTGGCCTTTACGGGCCTGGCGCCCGTCGAAGCGCGCGCCGAGGCGCCGACACCGCTGATGTGGGTCGTCAAGGACGCGGATTCGACCATATATCTCTTCGGCAGCATCCATCTGATGAAGCCCGGCACCGAATGGCAGGTGGGACAGGTCGGTGATGCCTTCGCACGGTCCGAAAGCCTCTGGCTGGAACTGACCGACATGGACGACCAAACCAAGATGATGGGCCTTGTCCGGCAGTATGGTTTCGATCCCAGCCGCAAGGTGACCGACGGACTGACGCCTGAGGAGATCGCCAAGATCGAAGGTATTCTAACCGCCAAAGGTATGTCACTCCAGCAGATCATGCCGATGCGGAAATGGATGCTCAGCCTGGTGTTGCTGCAGCTGGAATCTGCGCGGCTGGGCTATGATCCCATGACGGGCGTCGACCTTACCCTGCTTAAACTGGCCCGCGAACGCCAGATACCGATATCCGGTTTCGAGACGGCAGAAGACCAGATGAAGATGCTGGCGGCCGGCAGCGAGGAAGAGGATCTGATCAGCCTGCGCCAGATGTTGTCTGAAGTGGGCCAGGCGGACAATACGCTCGATCGCCTGTTCAATGCCTGGAAGCACGGCGACGAGGCTGGGCTGAACGCCGAAATGAACAAGTTCGACGCTGAAAACGATCCGGCCCTGTACCAGCGCCTGCTCGTCGATCGCAACGCGAAATGGGTGCCGCAGATCGAGCAGATCCTGGCCGGAAAAGGCACAGTCTTCGTCGCCGTCGGCGGTGGACATCTGGTCGGTAAGGACAGCGTCATCGCCATGCTGAAGGCGCGCGGCATCACGGCCGAAAAGGTAAACTAAAGCTTAACACCCGGCATCCGGCTTGCAGGGACGCCCTTCGTCTTCCACCGACGAAGGGCGTTTTGCATGAATTCGAGCCAGATTCGCCAACGGATACGCCTTGGCATGACCGGCGCCCCTGAATGGGTGCGCGATACCTGTATCGGACTTGTAGCCAGCGGGCTGGCGGTCATCGCCTGGACGGCATTGCAACCGTCCGACGCCGCGACGTCCGGAAATGTGGCGGTGGTTCTGCCCGCAGTCGTGTCTGCCGATGCACACGAAGCTGTGGCGGGCCCGACAGGTGCGCCGTTGTTGTGGAAGGTGACCAGCGGCAATGCGACTGTTTATCTCTTCGGCAGCGTCCACGCCCTGCCGCCCGGCGTAGAATGGATGGACGCGCGTCTCTTCCAGGCCTTCGACACCGCCGACGCCGCCTGGTTCGAGGTGCCCGATCTCGACAAGCTGCCGGAATTTAAAGGTTTCGAGGAACAGGCCTTTTCGGCCCGGCCGGGCCTGACCAAGGGATTGAGCGCGCAGGAAATCCACGAACTGGAAACCTTGATGCACCGCTATAATTACACGCTGAAAGACGTCGCGCGCGTCCGGCCGGGCGTCATGGCGGCGGCGATCGGCCAGCTGAGCTCGGCCGCCGGCGGCTTCGATACCGACCGCGGCGTCGACTGGGTGCTGTTCAATCGCGCGAAAAATCTCAAGATGAAAACCGGCGGGTTCGAGAGCCACAAGGCGCACTACGCCTACCTCCAGGCGCTCGGCGCTGACGGAGACGAGGACGGCACGGCGGCGCTGAAGCGCGCGCTGGCCATCCACTTCGGCCGCGACCACGACAGCCTCGAGGTCCTGGTCAAGACCTGGCGCACCGGCGATCAGCGCGCCATGACGGAGCGCCTGGCTGAGGAAAAGGCGCGCGATTCAAGGAGCTACGATCTGCTGCTTACCGGTCGCAACGCTAAATGGGTGCCGCAGATCGAGACCATGCTGAAGGGCGACCAGACGACCTTCGTTGTCGCCGGCGCCGCGCATTTCACCGGCCCTGACAGCGTTATCGCCATGCTACGACAACGCGGCTACGCGGTTGAGC
>CAMLPZ010000257.1 GCA_946482045.1 uncultured Asticcacaulis sp. | reverse complement strand
GGCAAGGTCAGCGCTTCCAAAGTCACCGGCGCGCTGACCAGGAAGCGGCTGGGTATCGGCACGACGCGTGCCCTCAGCACGGTCATCGGCCTCGGCAAGATGCTCGAAGCCGTTTGACGGTTCGCCGTTTCGGTCTAAACAGGGGACAATAGATCAGAGGATTCCATGGCCGATACGCTTTTCGACATCCCGCTGCGCCGCATCGACGGCAGCCATACAACGCTCGCCCCCTTCAAAGGCAAGGTTCTGCTTATCGTCAATGTCGCTTCGAAGTGCGGCTTGACACCGCAATATGAAGGCCTTGAAGCGCTCTATCGCGAAAAGCACGGCGACGGGCTGGAGATTCTCGGCTTTCCGGCCAACAACTTCCTGGAACAGGAGCCGGGCACCGAGGCCGACATCGCCACCTTCTGCCAGACTCAGTACGATGTCACCTTCCCACTGTTCGCCAAGATCAGCGTCGTTGGCGCCGTCAAGCATCCACTCTACGACATCCTGACCAAGGCCCAGCCGGAAGCCGTCAGCGCCGGCCCGATGCGCGAACGCCTGATCAAGTTCGGCATCCCCGTAAGCCCCGAAGGCGAAGTGCTGTGGAACTTCGAAAAGTTCCTGGTCAGCCGTTCGGGCGAAGTCGTCGAACGCTTCGCACCGGACGTCGAAGCTTCCGATCCGCGCCTGCAAGCATCGATCCAGCGCGAACTGAGTAAGTCATGAAGCAGATTCTTGTCCTCGTCGGCAGCCTGCGCGCCAAGTCGATAAACCGCACCTATGCCCACGCGCTGGAAAAGCTGGCGGCCAGCAAGCTCAGCTTCACCTATGCGGACATGGACCTGCCGCTTTATAATGACGACATGTGGTCATCACCGCCAGCAAAGGTGGCGAAGCTGAAAGAACAGATCACGGCAGCCGACGGCGTATTGTTCGTCACGCCGGAATATAACCGCTCGCTCCCGGCCGTCACCAAGAACGCAGTCGACTGGGGCTCGCGTCCCTTTGGTCAAAGCGTCTGGGCCGGCAAGGCGGTTGGCATCACCGGCGCTTCGCCCGGCTCCATCGGCACGGCGGTGGCGCAGTCGCAACTGCGCAGCAGCCTGGTTATCCTGGAAACCCACGTCATGGGCGGGCCCGAGGTCTATTTCACCTTCAAGCCCGACCTGATCGACGACGACGGCAATGTGTTGAACGACAAGACGGCGCAGTTCCTGACCGGCTTTCTCGACAGGTTTGCGGAGTGGGTCGGGAAATTTGGCAGCACCGCTTGACGTCTCTCCGCCCCACATCGTGGGGAGGGGGACCACCAGACTGAGCGAAGCGAAGTCGCAGTGGTGGAGGGGTACGCCACCTGCGCAGTACCCCTCCACCGCTTCGCGGTCCCCCTCCCCATCGCTACGCGACAGGGAGGAGAAATTCAGCTCAACGACACCAATAGTGCATGGTGATCCGAGAACGGCTGCGGGATCACCTGCATGTCAAGTTTGCCTGCCAGCGGAGATGTGTAGAGACACAAATCCAGCGTATGCCGCCATTTGTGGAAGGTGAAGGTTGGCTGGTCTTCGGTATTCAACAGCCGTAAATCCCCGTCTTCTAATAACGGCTTCAACTCCTGCAGGCCATTCAGCGTATTGAAGTCGGCCAGGATGATCATGTCGCCCTCGCTCTCGCGCACCAGTTCGCTCACCTCGGCGAACTGCTTCTGACGCACCTCGGCCTTCAGCGAAAAGTGGGTGAACAGCACGCTTAGGCCCGGCCGAACCGTCACCTTGTAGATCAGCCGCTTGGTGCCATTGCGGAAGTAGAGGCGGTCATAGGCGAACTCGCTCTTCGCCAGGAAGCCATTGCTCTTGCCGCCGTGAAACGGCAGCTTCGAGGTCCGGCTGTTGGGACCGTACTTGTCCGCCACATCGTGAAAGCGATAGTCGCCGCACATCAGCGCCGAGATCTGGTTGAACCAGCCGGTGTGCGCCGCCCCCTGCTCAAGCTCGATCATGCAGCACAGGTCCGGGTGTTCGCGGTCGATGATCTGGCGGAACTGGGCCATGACCGCCTGCTGCTGGGCGGCAGACTTGTAGACATGGCGATAGGCGCGCGTCACGTGGTGATACAAACTGCCGCTGATGCCCGTCGCATATCCCAGATTGCTGAAGAGTATCTTCATCGTCTTCTTTGCTCTATCGCGATGTCTGCCGGAAAACCGCGGTACACTTTTCCGGTCATCGCTTACACGCGTCGCAGCATCATAGTCCCAATCCGCCCCATCAGCCCGTCGAACCATGACCGCGCCCGCTCGTCCTCGCGCTTGGGCGGCCGGGATAAAACCGCGTCATCGGCAAAGCTGCGGGCGATTTCGGCGACCATAGCCGGATCGCGCAGGATGATATTGGCCTCACGGTTCCGGCACAGGCTCAAGTAATCGAAGTTGCAACTGCCGAGAGTCGCCCATTCGCCGTCAATAATAGCATATTTAGCGTGCAACACCGAGCGCTGATAGAGCAGGATCTCATAGCCCTTGCTGCGCCACACCGGCAAAAGCGCGCGCGTCACCCGGTCGGCCACCGCGACATCGGTTTCGTGCGACAACAGAAGTACGATGCGCACCCCACGCGCCTGGGCGCGGTTCAAAGCGTCTCGCAGGCGCCGCGGCGGAAAGAAGTAGGGCGTAGCCATGCAAATCTCGTGTTTCGCGCCGTCGACCGCGCTGACCAAGGCCTTATAGAGGGGATAGTGGCCGCCCTTGGGGTTCTGCGACACGTAACAGGCGTCCATGGCGCGCACGATGGTTTCAGCGCCGTCGCCATCCAGCCGGCCGTCTTCCAGGTCGTGCCACAGGGTGTCGAAATCGCGACGGGCGGCTTCGGCCAGGCCGTCTTCCAGCCGCACCATGGTGTCGCGCCAACTGCGCATGTATTCCGCCAGGCACATGCTGCCAAGATAGGTGACGGTTTCGTCGACGTGCAGCAGCTTGGCGTGGGTGCGCGGCAGCCAGGACAGGGGTTTGAAAAGTTCCGCCGGCCGCAGGCGGTGATAGAAGGCAACCTCGGCGCCGGCGCTTTGCAGTTCGGCGATAACCGAGGTCTTGCCGATGGCGCGGCTGCCGAAGGCGTCGAGGATGATCCGCACGTGCAGGCCTTCGTGCGCCTTGCGCGCCAGCAGGCGCAGGAAGTCCTGGCCGACATCGTCGGCCTTTACAATATACTGTTCGAAATCGATCGAGACCTTCGCCTGTTCGCAGGCCTCGGTCATGACAGCCCAGGCTTCGGCAGTCGTAAGATGAAACTCCATAGTCCCCTGTTGGCTCTCCCACCTCTGATCGTCGGAGGCTAGGGCCTAAGGATATCTGGATTCAATATGTCTTTATGCCTTGGGCGTACAGCGACCTTCGAACAACGCGCCCTGTTCGATCGCCAGTTGCTCGAAGTTGAGATCGCCGTGCACCTGACTTTCCGGCTGGAGGCGGATCGATTTGGCGGTGATATTGCCCCTGACCTTGCCTCGCACCTCGACGGTCGCGGCCTTCAGATTGCCTTCGACCTGGCCACCGGCCGAGACGATCAGGGTTTCGACCTCGACATTGCCGATCACCCTGCCTTCGACGGCGAAGATGCCGGAGCCCCTGACATTGCCCGTGATGACGATATGGCCCGTGCCACTGGCCGAGCCCTGATCCGCGTTCTGTATCATTACACACCCCTGCGCGAAGACGATGTGCTCGCGCTGCAATAAATGCACCAGATCATGGAAACGCGCCCGAAGTTGGGCAGGGGATGGGCGTGGCACCTGAAATTGGCAACCGCGCCCACGCGTCGCTTAGGCGTTTACCGGTGCATTCTCCCGCGCCCATTGTTCCAGGCTGCGCGGCGCGTGGCCCGACAGGCGTTCCACGGAATCCGTCACCGCCGCCGTCCAGCCTTCACGTACCGGGTGGAAGATCGCCGCCAGCAGTTGTGCATACCCCTCGCCTACGACCGGCGTCAGCTTGGTGATAAAGGCGTCGTCAGAGATCGAGCGATAGCCGATCGTCTTGCCATAAGCCTTTGACAAGATGACAGCGGCCTCGCTGTAGCTCAGCGCTTCAGGACCTGTCAGGTTGAAAGCCTGGCCGTCAAACGTATTGCAGGTCAAGGCTCCGGCGGCGCTTTCGGCGATATCGCGGACGTCGATAAAGCTCGACTTGCCCTCACCGGCCGGTACCTCGATCGTGCCGTTGGCGACGTCGTGGCCCCAATAGGTAGCGAAATTGTCCGAGAACCAGTTGGGACGCAGGACAACGAACGGCACGCCCGAAGCTTGCAACAGCAGCTCGACCTGGCGCAGGGGGATATTGTCGTCGGCATCGACGCCGATCGCGGTCTGGAGCACGATCTTGACCTTGCGGCGCGCGGCTTCTTCGATGACCGGTCTCGCCATCGCGACCGGGTTAAGCTCGCCCGGCGGCAGGATGAGATAGGCGCGGTCGACGCCATTGAAGGCCAGTGCAAGGGTCGACGGGTCATTAAGATCGATCCGGATGCTTTCCGCGCTATCGACCGGCTTGGGATTGCGGGACGCCGCACGAACCTGTTCTCCGCGTTCAACCAGGGTCTTTACCAGGTGGCTGCCGACATTGCCCGTGGCGCCGATAATCAGAATCTTTGCGCTCATCACATATCTCCGTAACTTTCCATTGGAAACCTGCTCTCCAATGGTTAGAATATAGCGACACTTGCGCACGTGCAAAAGAATGCACTTTAAAGTCAGTAGGTTACCTGAAGGAAACCGCGTATGAAAATGGATCACGTCCCCTTCGATCAGATCCCCAATATCTTTAGCGACCAATGTCCGACGCGCATGGTGCTCGATCGCGTAGCCGATAAATGGGCTATCCTGTTGCTCCTGCGCCTGCTCGATGGCCCGACGCGCTTCAACCAGCTGCATCGCGACATCCGTGGCATTTCGCACAAGGTCCTGTCGCAGACGCTGAAAAAGCTTGAGCGCGACGGCCTGCTGACGCGGCATGTCTTTGCCACCGTTCCGGTGACGGTCGAATACCGGGTGACGGCCTTGGGCGAGACACTATGTGACACGATCAGCAGGGTCAGGGTCTGGGCTGAAACCCATATCGGCGATATCCTGGCCGCCCAGGCGGACTTCGATGCGCGTGCAGACGCCATGTAGCATTGACGACAAGGGATTCTCGCGACACAACGGCCCCACTTCAGGGAGACCGACATGTGTGAGCTGCTGGCGATGAGCGCCAATGTGCCGACCGATATCCGCTTCAGCTTTTCGGCGTTGTCACAGCGCGGCGGCGTAACGGGCAAGCATACGGACGGCTGGGGGATCAGCTTCTATGAGGATAAGGGCTGCCGCAGCCTGCACGATCCGAACCCAAGCGCCCATTCGGAACTGGCGAAGTTCCTGCGCGCCTATCCGATCAAATCGCGCATCGTCATCGCCCACGTCCGCAAGGCCAATCGCGGCCGCGTCGCGCTCGAAAACACCCATCCGTTCATCCGTGAAATGTGGGGCCAGAACTGGAGTTTCGCCCATAACGGTCAGTTGAAAGGCATCAAGAAGCGGACGCTCGGCCAATATGAACCCGTTGGCACGACCGACAGCGAACACGCCTTCTGCTGGCTGCTGCATCAGTTGCGCCAGATGTACCCGACGCGGCCGTCGGATTATAAGCTGGAGCGTGCCTTCTCGGAACTGTTCGCTTCCTTGCGCGAACTCGGCGTATTCAATGCGCTGCTAAGCGATGGCCGCACGCTCTACACCAGTTGCTCAACCAAGCTTTGTTATATCCGCCGCGCCGCGCCGTTTGGCCGCGCCAGCCTGATCGACGAAGATATGGAGGTCGACTTCGCCGCCGAGACCTCGCCCGATGACAAGGTGATTGTCATCGCCTCCCAGCCCCTGACCAGCAACGAGACCTGGACGCACTTCACTGCCGGCTCAACCGTCATCTTTCGCGACGGCGATGTAATCCGGCAGTATGAGGGCGTCGTTGCGCCTCCGCTTTAAGGCTACATCAGATATACCGGCCTGTGCCCCTTATTGCAGGCACAAAAAATCCGGCCATCACGTGTTGCTCAGCGGTTAGCGTTGTATTTTCGGGGATATGGGCGCCAAACAAGCCCCTTTGTTGGGGCTTGTTTTTTGGTTGCGGGAGCAGGATTTGAACCTACG
>CAMLPZ010000256.1 GCA_946482045.1 uncultured Asticcacaulis sp. | reverse complement strand
CTGAACAGTTTCAGATCGATGTATTCGCCCATGGCCTTGTAGCCGGCCATCGACGGATGCAGGTGGTCGCCGGAATCGTATTCGGCCTTCATTATGCTGGGATTGGCCGGATCGCGCGTCAGGGCGTCGAAGTCGATGACGCCGTCGAAGTTGCCGGGCGTCCTGATCCAGGCATTGATCGCCTGGCGGTCGGCCTCGTTGGCGGCGTCGGGGTGGTAATAGCCATTGCCGCCGTAGGGCAGGATGGTCGCGCCATAGACGGTAATGCCGTGGGCATGGGCGCGGTCGATGATTTGGCGGTAGCTGGCGATCAGGCGGTTGACCAGGGCGGTATGTTCTTCGGGCGTGATCGGCGCCTCGCGCGTCGCGGTGCCGAGATCGTTCACGCCTTCGAGCACGATCAGGTATTTGACGCCCGGCTGCGCCAGCACATCGCGCTCAAGCCGCGCCATGGCATTCGGCCCGTTGCCATCGAGCAGCAGGCGGTTGCCGCCGATGCCCTGGTTGAGCACGGCCAGTGGGATTTTCGCTTCATTAAGGCGGCGGATCAGGGTGTCGGGCCAACGCGCATTGGTGTTGGGCTGTACGCCGTATCCGTCGGTGATTGAGTCGCCCAGGATCGCTATCGCGCCCCCGGTCTTGCCCTCGACCTCGACGCCCGCCACGTAGTACCAGCGCGTAATCTTCTGCGCGTCGGAAAGGTCGGTCTCGGAGACACGGTTGCCCTTGGCGACGTAAGAATGTGCGCGGGCGCCGGGGTGGCTGGTCTGGCGCTCGGGCGCTTCGGCCTGCCAGGTTGAGACGGCCAGGTCGGTCATGCCGTCAACGCTGAGCTCGATCGGATCGGAAACATAGTCGGCGCCGGCGGGCAGGGTGACCGAGGCCTGGCCGGCAAAGGTCACGACGCGGCGCGTGTCGGGCAGAATACGGGCGCTGTCGTTCGCCGCCGACTTTGCGACCTCAATGGCGCCCAGATGCACCGGCGCGGTGCCGAACGCATTGGACAGGCGGATGCGGATGCGGTTGCCTGGCGCGGTGATGCGGATGACCTGGCGCAGGGTAGCGTCGGTCAGATCGGCGGCGGGGAGGGTGTTTTTTTCGTCCGGTATCATCTGCGATGAAGCCCAGGCCGCGGTCCAGCTCGGTTTGGGTTTGGCCAGAACGGGCGCGGCGGCGGTAGCAGTCAGGGCCAGGGCCATAAGCCCGGCACGCAGAAGTTGGCTGAACATCGATCCTCCGGGCGCCTTATGGTAGCGCTATCTTGACCGAAGGGTAGGCTGGTGCCGCAGGATTTGCAAGTTAAGGCGGCACAAAAAAGTACCCCGGATGCTATGGGCTAGATGCATCCGGGGTGAAGTTAACCGATGAGCTTTTGGAGCCATAGGTCAGAAGCCGCCAGATGAGAGGGCAATGCGGCCCCTGTAACTGTGATATGGTGAATGTATTCATTGTTTCAAGATATTGAGATGTAAAAACTTTTGACTTAGTTTAGTCGTTATTTTGTAAAATCTGTGCCTAAATTTGCCTTGATTAAAACACCATTTGGAAGAGTCTGTATTTGTGTACATAAGTGTACATTTAATATTTTCTGTATATATGGTGACGTTCCTCGCACTTGACATGGGGGCGCGCACCTCTAGTCTCCGCTGATACCTTTTCCCGGAGCCTTCCATGTTCAAGCGCCTTGTCCTGACCTCCGCCGCCGTACTGGCGCTGGCCTCGCCCGCTGTCGCAGCGCCGCCGCAACTCAGCGCCGCACGGATTTCGAAGGACGTGAAGACGCTGTCGGACGATAGTTTCGAAGGCCGGGGCATTGCGACGCCGGCGGAAGCAAAAGTTATCGATTTCGTCTCGAAAGGTTTCAAGGCGGCGGGCCTGGAACCCGGTGGCGAGAACGGCGGCTGGACCCAGGCCGTGAAACTGCGCAAGTTCACGCTGAGCGACCCCAATCTCAACTTCGACACGGCTTCGGGATCGATCCCTCTGAAACAGGGCGAGGATATCGTCGCCTCGACGCGCGGCGCGCTTGGCGACGTCAGTTTCGACAAGGCGCAACTGGTCTTTGCCGGCTATGGCGTCGATGCGCCCGAACGCGGCTGGAACGACTTCAAGGACATGGACGTCAAGGGCAAGATCCTGGTCGTGCTGGTCAACGACCCGGATTTTGCCCAGCCGGAACTGAACACCTTTGGCGGCAAGGCCATGACCTACTACGGCCGCTGGACCTATAAGTACGAACAGGCGGCGAAGAAGGGCGCGGCCGGTGTGTTGATCATCCATGATGCCGACGCCGCCTCCTATGGCTGGGACACGGTGCGCAATTCGTGGACCCACGACCAGTTCGATATTGTCCGTCCCGATCCGTCGGTGGCCAGCCCGAAACTGGAAGGGTGGATGGCGATCGCCACGGCCGACAAGCTGTTCAAGGCGGCCGGGCTCGACCTCGCCGATTTACGCGTCAAGGCGCGATCGAAAGACTTTCAACCGGTAGCGATGAATGTAACGCTGTCTGGCGGCTACAAGGTCGCGTCGTCAGAGATCGTCACGCACAACATCATCGGCCGGTTCAAGGGCGCGAAATACCCTGACGAGACCATCCTCTATACCGGCCACTGGGACCATCTGGGTATCTGTGCCCCTGAGGCCGAAGACAAGATCTGCAACGGCGCGGCTGACAACGGCACGGGCATCGCGACCATCATGGAGATTGCGCGCGCTTTTGGTAAAACAGCGCCCCAGCGCAGTGTCGCCTTTGTCGCCTTTACTGCCGAAGAAAGCGGTCTTCTGGGCTCGGAATACTATGCGTCGAACCCGCTCTACCCGCTGTCGAAGACGGTTGCCGGCATCAATATCGACATGCTCGATACGTTTGGCCGCACGCGCAATATCGACATCACTGGCGCTGGGCAGTCCAACCTGGAAGACACGTTCAAACTTTATGCGGCGGAGCAGGGGCGAGTGCTGACGCCGGAAGGCCGCCCGGAAGCCGGTGGCTTCTTCCGTTCGGACCACTTCCCGCTGGTCAAGCGCGGCGTGCCCATGCTGGTCGCCAAGTCCGGCAAGGACCTGGTCGAGGGCGGTCTGGAGCGCGGCAAGGCGATTTCGGCTGAATTCAACGCCAAGCGCTATCACCAGCCGGCGGACGAATGGTCGGCCGACTGGGACCTGTCTGGCCTGATCGAGGATGCGACGCTTTATTACAAATTCGGCGCAGCCTTGGCCAATTCGCGCCAGTGGCCGCAGTGGCGTCCGACGTCCGAGTTCAAGGCGGCGCGTGATACCACGGCTGCCGATCGGAAGTAATTTTTGCTTTGTTGCGATACTTAGCCAAAAACCGCTGCACACTTTTGGCATATCGCAACGTGCCTGTTGACCCTCACGCGGCGTGAGAGACTATTGGTCGTCTTGCGCGATTTTCCCTCATGGCGCGGAGATGGACAGGTGACACGCTATACCGTCAAACAGCTTGCCGATCTGGCCTGGATTTCGGTCCGGACCCTGCATCATTATGATGATATCGGCCTGCTCAAGCCTGCCTATCTTGGGACCAACGGCTACAGATACTACGAACAGCCACAGCTTTACCGCCTGCAGCAGATACTGATGTACCGCGAATTCGGCCTGCCGCTCGATGAGATCACCGGTCTTGTCGATGCTGCCGACTTTGACGTGGCCTCAAGCCTGCGCCGGCATCGCGAGCGGCTGGTCGAGCGTCTGCAGCACCAACAGGCGCTGCTTCGGGTCATCGACAATACCCTGGCGCGGCTCGACGGAAATAACAACATGCAGGACAATACTTTTCACGACAGGGGACTTTACGACTGGCAGTCGCCAGCCAAGCAGGCCGAATACGAGGCCTGGCTGGCGGAACGCTACGGCCCACAGGCGCACGACTGGATCGCCAATAGCCAGAAGCGGATGGACGGCTTCAGCGACAGCGACCGGCAGGCGGCGATGGACCGGCTGAAAGATATCGAAGCGGATCTGGTCGATGCTTTCCAACACGGATTGAGCGCCGACAGCGCGACGATTGAACCGCTGCTTACGGCGCACCGGGACTGGGTCGCGCACATGTGGAACAGTCCGTGTCCTCCTGGCGCCTATGTCATACTGGCGGACATGTATGCCGGCCATCCCGATTTCGTGGCGCGGTTCGACAGCCTGTCGCAGGGCTTCTGCAACTGGCTGGTCGCGGCTATGAAAGCCCATGCCGAACGCGCCGGTGAGGCGATAGGGGAGGATTGAGGATGACACTGACCTTCGACGCTCTGAGCCAGATGGCACTGGAACTGCCGGGCGTCGAGGTTGGGACGGCCTTTGGATCTCCGACATTCAAGGTGGGCAAGAAGTCGCTGTTCTACTGGAATGGCGACCACGGCTGCCCAGTGTTCAAGGTCGGTTTCGATGAGCGCGATTTTCTTATCGAAGCCGACCCGGAAACCTTTTTCACGACGGATCATCACCGCAACTGGCCGTGCGTGCTGGCGCGGCCGGACCGCGTCGATATTGGCTGGGTGCGTGAGAACCTCAAACGCGTGTGGCGCGCCCAGGCGCCGAAGAGGCTGCTTAAACTTCATGACCCGGGTTAATCAATAAGGCCGGTCCGCCTTAATTGCAGCCCTATTCGCGCCATATGAGACGGGCACCTTCGTGCCATGGGGGAGCGCTGGTTTTAACGGTTCGTTCAGGTCCTATTAACCTCAAAGCTCCTACAAGCTGTTGAATTCCAGATGTTGAGGAGTTGCGCATGGAACGCCGGACTTTTTTGCAAACCAGCCTCGCGGCCGCCGCTGCGTCTTCCATTCCGGGCCTCGCGCTGGCGCAGGATACGGCGCAAGCCCCGGCTTCGGCTCCGCCGCAGCCTTATCACGACACACCGCACTATAACCGCGATGAGATCCTTCAGGCCGGTTCGGACTTCCTGGGCGTGACGGTCGAAGCGCTTGGCGGCGCGGTCGAAAAGATCTTTGCCGACTATGGTGATCATCCGACAGCCTATATCGCCGGCGAGGAAGCCTCGGGCGCCATCGGCGTCGGCGTGCGGTATGGCAAGGGCAACCTGTTCATGAAGAGCCAGGCCCAGCCGACGCACATCTATTGGCAGGGGCCGTCGATCGGCTTCGACACCGGCGCCAATGCTTCGCGCGTCTTTACGCTGGTCTATAATCTCGAAGATCCGAACTTCGTCTATCGCCGCTATCCGGGCGTCGAAGGCTCGGCCTATTTCATCGGTGGCCTGGGCGTGACGTATCAGCGTGCCGAAGGCGTCGTGCTGACTCCCATCCGCGCCGGTGTCGGCTTCCGCCTGGGCGCCAGCGTCGGCTATATGAATATCTCGAAGAAGCGCCGAATTTTGCCTCTTTAGTTGAGCTCAAGCGCCGCACGGCTCGCCACATAAGTGGCGGCGGCCGTCCGTCCTTGCCAAATCACGATGGTGATTTGGAGGATTTTTAGGGGAGACGGGGTTAAACCCGGCAGGGCAGGCGGCGGCCTTGCTTGGCGCTCTGAAACCCGAGGTCAAGCAGGCGCATAACCCGGCGCGCGTCTTCGGCGGGCACCGGATTGGGCGTGCCGTCGCGGATGGTGCGCGCAATGCCCTCATAATAGGCGAGGTAGTTGCCGGGCACGGTGTCGACCTGCTCAGGCACGTCGGGGGCGCCGTCCGTTATGGGAATGAGGCGGGCGTGCACGGGATCAAGACCCCAGCCCTCGTCGCCGGGCGTGCGTCCGGCCTTCAGCATCTCTTCCTGCGTGTCCATGCCGTATTTAACGAAGCTGCCGCCAGAGCCTTGTGCCTCCATGACCGGGCCTGCCGCCGCAGTCATCATCGACGAATGCAGGACGACCCTTAAGCGTCCATAGCCCAGGGTTACATGGAAATAGTCGTCGGTGCTGGCGCCCGGGCGTTGGCCGGCGATGTCGGCGCTGATCCAGTCCGGCCAGCCGAACAGGTCGAGCGACTGGTCCAGCAGATGCGATCCAAGATCGTACCAGATGCCCGAACCGGGGCCAGCACGTTCGCGCCAGCGGTCGCGCACTACGGGACGCCAGCGGTCGTAGCGTAGGATGAACTGGTAGATATCACCCAGCCGGTCGCGCACCGCCTGGAACGTCAGGTGATTGCTGTCCCAGCGCCGGCAATGAAAGACCGACAGGGTCTTGCCGGCCTGGCGGGCGTGTTCGATCAGGTCGCGGGCCTCGG